>JAFAKB010000046.1 GCA_019235885.1 Candidatus Eremiobacterota bacterium
CGACGCGCTGGACGCGCTCGTCAACCTGGCGAACGGCGACGCGCGCGCCGCGCTCAACACGCTCGAGTTCGCGGCGTCGGCGGCTCCGCGTCGCGAGGACGGGGTGCGCGTCATCGGCGTGCAGACGATCGCCGACGCGCTGCAGCGCCGCGCGACGGGATACGACCGCGCCGGCGATGCGCACTACGACACGATCAGCGCGTTCATCAAGACCATTCGCGGCAGCGATCCCGATGCGGCGATCTACTGGCTCGCGCGGATGATCGACGCGGGCGAAGACCCGCTGTTCATCGCGCGGCGCATCGTGATCCTCGCGAGCGAGGACGTCGGACTCGCCGATCCGCACGCGCTGCCGATCGCGATCGCGGCACAGCAGGCAGTGCACTTCGTCGGCATGCCGGAAGGCTTCTATCCCCTCGCGCACGCGGTGCTGTACCTCGCGACGGCGCCCAAGTCGAACACGGTCGGCCGCGCCTACGGCGCCGCGCTCGCCGACGTCGAGTCGTCGCGCAATGATCCGGTACCGCTCCATCTGCGCAACGCGCCGACGAAGCTGATGCGCAACCTCGGCTACGGCGAAGGCTACCGCTACGCGCACACCGACTACGCCGACATGGGCGCCGAAGGCGATCTCCCGCCTGCCGTCGCGCTGCAGTCGAATCTTCCCGAAGCGCTGGGCGAGCGCACCTACTTCGAGCCCGGCAAACAGGGCGACGAAGCGCGGCTGCGCGCCTGGATCGACGAACGCCGCCGCAGCGCGCTCGGCACCCCCGACGACCTCTTCGGCGACGAATGACTATGCGCAAACGAATCACTATGCGCATTCGTAACGACGAAGCGAGTTAGGTATGGACGCCGCCCTCCGACTCCGCTAGCATCCCCGGGCAATCTTTCACGCGCGCGGCTAGCCGAGCGGCGGCAACGGCGTGAAGAGACGAGAGGAGGTGAAATATGGTAAATCCACAGCGCAGCGGCGACGAGGCGCCGAACCCGGATTCGGAGGATTGGCTGGTACGCTTTATCCGAGAGCACATCGCAAGAGGTAATCGGCCCGACCACGCGCGGGCGCAGGAATTGGCACGCCAGTTGAATGAGCTGGCTGCCGCTCACGAGCCGCTGGGGCTCAACGACGACCAAATCCGGCGGTTTGCCGCTGAACTCTGCGCGGGCCGCACCGGTGACGACATCCTTGCCGAAGCAGCCGCGGAGAGAGAGCCATGAAGGTCGTGCTCGATGCGAGCGTGCTGGTCGCTGCGGCGATCGCCTGGTACGAGAAACGCCCCGCGGAATCGCGGTGGCTGATCGAGGTGGCATTGATCGGACAGCGGCGGTATGAGAACGTCACTTCCGAACCGCTCATATTCGAGCTGCGGTCTGCGTTGGAACGCAACCCGCGGGTGGGCGAAGCTTTCGCGGAGCGCTTCGTCCGCGCAGTAGGCTCGAAATCGACATTCATACCGATCTACAATGTCCCGATGGGTGCGCGTGATCCGCGGGACGACAAGGTGATCGAGACCGCGATGAACGCCAACGTCGACGCGATCGTTACGGAAGACCACGATCTGCACGACGCCGATGCGCAGCGCGCGATCGCGAAGACCGGGATCGGTATCCGCGATCGGCCGATTCAAGTCTGGAATGCCCGCACGCTGGTCGCTGCGCTGAGCGGCCGGCCCCGGTTCCGCCCGCTGGTTCTGCCCGCAACGGTTGCGGCCTGAGACGGGCTCTTGGGGCCGGATGGCGCGCATCTACCTCGATCACGCGGCGACGACGCCGGTGCGGCCGGACGCCGTCACCGCGATGGTCCCGCTGCTCGGCGGAGGCTATAACCCCAGCTCCTTGCATGCCGAAGGGCGCGCGGCGCGCGCCGCGCTCGACGAGGCGCGCGAGACGGTCGCTCGCGTCATCGGCGCGGGCCCGCGCGAGATCGTCTTCACCGGCAGCGGCTCGGAGGCCGACGTCCTCGCCGTCGTCGGCACGGCCCGGGCGCAGGCCGGCCGCGGCCGGCACGTCGTCACGACCGTTGCCGAGCACCATGCCGTGCTGCACGCCGTCGAAGTCCTCGAGCGGGACGGCTGGAGCGTCACGCGGCTGGCCGTCGACCGGCGCGGGTTGGTCGATCCCGAGGCGTTCGCCTCCGCGCTGACGCCCGAGACCACGCTCGCCACCGTCATGCTGGCGAACAACGAGCTGGGCGTCGTCCAGCCGGTCGCGGAGCTCGCGCGCCTCGCGCGCTCGCGCGGCGTCCTCTTTCACACCGACGCGATCCAGGCGGCGGGCTGGCTCCCGCTGGACGTGAGGGCCCTCGGCGTCGACCTGCTCTCCCTCTCCGGGCACAAGTTCCACGGCCCGAAGGGCGTCGGGGCACTGTACGTCCGCCACCGCACGCCGCTTGAGCCGCTGATCGTCGGCGGCGGCCAGGAGCAGGGCCTGCGGGCCGGCACCGAAGACGTCGCCGGAATCGCCGGCTTCGCCACCGCGCTGGCCCTCGCCGACGCCGAGCGCCCCGAGACCGCGCCCCGCGTCGCGGCGCTGCGCGACCGGCTGGAGGCCGGGATCCTGGCTGCGATCCCCGACGTCGTCGTGAACGGCGCGGGCGCTCCGCGGCTCCCGGGAATCCTCAGCGTCGCGTTCGCCGGGGCGCCGTCGGACGCGCTGCTGATCCGGCTCGATCTCGAGGGGATCGCCGCCTCGGCCGGGAGCGCGTGCGCCGCCGGCTCGCTCGAGCCCAGCCATGTTGCCGCGGCGATCGGGCTCGACGAGCGCCGCCGGCGGAGCGTCGTCCGCTTCTCGCTGGGCCGCGGGACTACCGAGCGCGAGATCGACGAGGTCGTTGGCCGCCTGCCGGCACTGGTCGCCGCGGTGCGCGTGCCGCTCTCCGTCTAGCATCCGTGCTCTCCGTGTAGTGCAAGATAATTGTGGGAAAGGGCCGACCGTGGCTCTAGCGAGCACACGGAGGATCGGTTCTTGAGCTCGGGTTTCGACTGGGCGATCGTTAGGGATATCGGCGTCGGGGTCGGCATTTTGCTTTTCGGCATCGGTGTCTTTATCGTGTCGTCCGCGTTGGCGAGGCTGTTCGCGCGGCTGAACGGGACGCTCGACGAGGTGGACCGCCAGCTCGCCGCGCTCTCGACCCCGGTCGTTCAGACGCTCGGGCACGTCGACGGGATCGCGGAGACGGCGGAACAGACCGTCGCGCGGCTCGGCGCCGTGGTCGGCACGCTCGAAACGGTCGCCGGCGGCGTCGGCAACACCGCGAAGCTCGCGAGCGACGCCGTTCAGCCTGCCTTGGTCAACATCGGGGCGACGCTGACCGGCGTCACTGCCGGCGTCCGGAAGCTCGTAGGCGGCAGGCGAAGACCATCGTCCGACGGAGGCGGCGCAGTTGGCTGACGAACGTGAAGGCGGAGGAGGGGCCTCCGGTTTCCTCGCGGGCCTCATCCTCGGAACCCTGGCCGGGGCGACCTTGGCCGTGATCCTCGCTCCTCAGTCGGGTGAGGAAACTCGCGACCTGCTCCGCGCGAAGGCGCGCGAAGCGGGCGAGCGCGCGCGCGACACCGCTGGAGACGCCGGCGACCTCCTCGCTCGCGGGCGTACGATCGTTGCGGAGGCGAAAGCCCGGATCGACGGAGCGATTGCGGAAGGCAAGGACGCCGCATCGCGCCAGCGCAGCACCCTCGAAAACGAAAGCCAAAGCGAAAGCTAGGAGTAACGGTGGATATCAAAGTCAACGTCCGCGAGTCCGAAGGCGACGCCTACGTCGTCGACCTCACCGGCGAGATCGACGTGTACACCTCGCCCAAGGTCAAGGACGCGATCACGGAACTGATCGATCAGGAGCACTATAACCTGGTCATCAACCTCGAGAAGGTGCGCTACATCGACTCGACCGGGCTGGGCGTCCTCATCGGCGGCCTCAAGCGCGTGCGCGAGCATAGCGGCGCTGTCAACCTGGTGTGCACCAATCCGCAGATCAAGAAGATCTTCGACATCACTGGACTGGTGAAGATCTTCGGGATCTACGACAACGAAGAAAAGGCATGCGAGAACCTGTAGAGCGATCTCCCGTAACCGAATCCGTCAGCAACGTCGTCGAACTGCGCATCCCCAGCCGGGCGGAATGGGTGGGCGTGGCGCGTTTGGCAGTGGCGGGCATCGCCAGCCGGCTGCAGTTCTCGATC
>JAFAKB010000047.1 GCA_019235885.1 Candidatus Eremiobacterota bacterium
CGTACCACCCGCCCTTGAAGCGCGGATCGAGCCGAATCGCTTCGCGCGCGACGCCGTTCTGCGCGATCCCTTGCGCGCGCAGGTGATCGAACGTCCCGACGACGATCGCGTGATTGACCAGCTTGTCGTGCGCGCGCGCCCACTGCAGCGTCTGCTGGCCGCCGAGCGAGCCGCTGATGACGACCGCGAACCGCTCGATCCCGACTGCTTTCAACGCACGCCGCTGCGCCTCGACCATATCCGCGACGGTGACGACGGGAAACCGCGGCCCCCACCGCTGCCCGTCCGACGCGAGCGACGACGGCCCGGTCGAGCCGTAGCACCCGCCGAGCGCGTTCACCCCGACGACGCACCACTCGGCAACATCGAACAGCGCGCCGGTGCCGGCGATCCCGCCCCACCACTCGAGGACCCGCGACGACCCGCTGAGCGCATGCGGCACGAACACGACGTTCGACCCGTCGGGCAGCGGCTCGCGCCCGTAGCGCGTCACCTGCTGCACGACGTTCGGAATCACCTCGCCGGAAACGAGCTCGAGCGCGCCGATCTCGACGTCCTGCTCGATCACGCCGCCTCGAGCGCCTGGCGCAGATCGGCGATGATGTCGTCCACGCTCTCGATACCAACCGACAACCGGACCGCATCGTCACTGACGCCGCTGGCGATCTGATCGGCCGGCGTGAGCTGCTGGTGCGTCGTCGAGGCCGGATGGATCACCAGCGACTTCGCATCGCCGACGTTCGCCAGTAGCGAGAACAGCCGCAGCTTGTCGATCACCGCGCGCGCCATTTCGGCGCCGCCCTTCACGCCGAAGGTGAGGATCGCGCTCGCGCCCTTGGGCAGATACTTCTGCGCCTTCGCGTACGCCGGATCGCCCGGCAGTCCCGGATACCGCATCCAGAGCACCTTCGGGTGCTCGCGCAGAAACTCCGCGACGCGCAGCGCGTTGCTGCTGTGCCGCTCGACCCGCAGCCCGAGCGTCTCCAGCCCTTGCAGCAGCAGGAACGCGTTGAACGGCGAGAGCGCCGCGCCGACGTCGCGCAGCAGCTGCACGCGCGCCTTGATGATGTACGCCAGCGGCCCGACCGCCTCGGTGTACACGACCCCGTGATACGACGGATCGGGCTCGACGAAGTCCGGAAACCGCCCGGACGCCTTCCAGTCGAACTTCCCGGCGTCGACGATCGCGCCGCCGATCGTCGTCCCGTGCCCGCCGATGAACTTCGTCGCCGAGTGGACGACGACGTCGGCGCCCCACTCGATCGGCCGCAGCAGATACGGCGTGGGCAGCGTGTTGTCGACGATCAGCGGCACCCCGGCCTCGTGCGCCACCGTCGCGAACGCTTCGACGTCGAGCACGTCGAGCTTCGGGTTCCCCAGCGTCTCGGCGAAGACGGCCTTGGTGTTCGGCCGGATCGCCGCCGCGACCGCCGCCGGATCGGACGGATCGACCAGCGTCACCTCGATTCCGAACCGCGGCAGCGTGTGCACGAACGCGTTGTACGTCCCGCCGTAGAGCGAGGCCGAGCTGACGACGTGGTCGCCGGCCCGCGCCAGGTTCAGCAGCGAGTACACGGTCGCGGCCTGGCCGCTGGCGAGCGCGAGCGCCCCGACCCCGCCTTCGAGCGCGGCCAGCCGCTGCTCGAACACGTCGGTGGTCGGGTTCATGATGCGGGTGTAGATGTTGCCGAACTCTTGTAGCGCGAAGAGCCGCGCCGCGTGCGAGGTGTCGTCGAAGTTGTACGAGGTCGTCTGGTAGATCGGAACGGCGCGCGACTTGGTCGCGGGATCGCCGCCGTGCCCGCCGTGCAAGGCGACGGTCTCGAAGCCCGGTTGTGCGGCTACAGGGTCCAGGGTGCTGCTCATCGTGGGTCTCCTTCACGAATGCGTAGAGCGCAGAGTGGGGTACGGGTCTACGGTAGGTTGGAAGTCTGAAGAAAGTCGAAAAACAAAACGGCCCCCGCCGGTGTAGGCGAGGGCCGTTGTAGTTTCGTCGAACGCCGATCAGGGCGACGACGATCTACACCGTCCCTCGCGGGCGGCACACATCGCCATCATCGCCATACAGCAGGCGTCCATGTGGGGCACCTTAGCAGACCCGGGCCGGGGCGTCAAGGGGCGAACCGATCACGGGCCACGCCGCGAGCCGCGTCGACGTCCGCTCCACTCCGGATTCGAATCCAAGTAGAAAAGCAGCCGATACCGTCCGTAAAGCATAGCGTAGATGTAAAGGCCCAGCCGGCAAACCTTTTTAACATCACGACGAAACGCATGCATCGGCACGCCAAACCGCCGGCGATAATCGGCAAAGAGCCCAGCGTCATCCAGAAAGACCAGCGCGGCCAGCCAGACAAGTCGAAGGATCCCAGGAGTCCGCTTCATACTAGGTGTCCGGCGTCATCGATGCTGAACGTCCAGGCGAGCCGAAGCAGAACCACCGCGCGGTGTATCGCGTCGCGCACCGACGCGCGTGTGACAACTTCCCCGCAAATCTCCGCGAACACCGCCCCGCTTCCGAGCCGTTGTTCAACGACGTATCGATACGTGGCGTTCACAAGGGCAAACGGTACAGCAGCCTTCGCGAGCTGGCCGTCTCTGAACGCGATTCGCCGGCGGCCTATGAATCTGCTCGGGTCTGTCGCCGCCGCGACGATCGATGCCTGGTCAATCCGAAGCACGTCCTCGAGGTCAAGGTAATCGCACCAGCGAAGAATGAGGCGATAGCCCGGATATATCATGCGGAGGACATAGGCGTTCCACATGCCGTCGATGCACGGCGTGGCCGTACGAGTGGCTTCCATCGCTACGCGCAGTCCGAATCGAAGGTGAAGCAGACCATCCGGTAGGTACGCGCCGCAATCGGTTCGATCTGAAAGCCGGCGTCTCGAAGCGCGCCGACATCGCGATGAAACGATCGCAATGAGACGCCGAAGCGGCTGCAGTAATCGTCGATGCGGACCGGCTCGCGGCGAACGAAGCGTGCGGTGAGCCAGACGAGGCGCACCATGCGGAACGCGATCGCTCCGTGGCGGGCGTAGGCGGGGCGCGCAAAGCGGCGCGCCGGGGTAATCGACGCGGGCGCGTCGAAGTGGGCGACTGTCATTCGGTGGCTGACTCCATCGGGTGACGGACTCGGTCGGTGTTAGCGCACCGGCCGAGTCGCTATGTTGTCGTGCGCATGTCGCGCGTGCATCTATTGTAGCACTCGTACATACGTTCGGCAAGTAAAAATTCTATTGAACCGTATTGGCCGAGCCTAGATCCATCATGACAAAAGTCATTTGGGCAGCGTCATGGAGAATGTGTGTGTGATTACGTCCGAACTGGAGCTCGACCATCCAGCGGCCAGCGGATGGCGGTGCTCCGTCGCCACGGTGTTTATGACGAGCGGCGGCAATCTAGCCGGGTGGATGTAATCGATCGCGTTCCGAATTCGCTGCATCGTGATACGATAGTGCCGCCGCATCGTAAGCAGGATGAACGCCTCTGTCAAATTGACAAACGAGAGGTAACCGGGCGAAGGAAGAGTCAATACACTCTCGAAGGACGGCTGGCCGTTCACCCACGCGTTTAGGGTCGACCTCGGTATGCCGAGGTGATGTGCTGCGCTGGTGATATCATAGCGGGGCTCAAAAAGTGGTTGATCCTCGTTCAAAGCGCTCACGCTACGGAATACTCGAAACTGACGTGACGATGACGCGTTCAAGGTCGAGCCATGTATTGAAAGGCAGCAACAAGAGTACGGAGAGATGAGCGTTCCCAGAAATGGGATTGATTCCAAGATCGTTGAGAACAGCCGCGGAACGCGCGCCTTGCTGAACGCCCTGCCCTATCAGCCACTCGTCGCGATGTCGAAAATAGTTGCACAAAGCTCGCACGATCTCGAATAGCGATCTATGCGTCGGACCGAAGGACGGACCTCCGACGATCCAGCGCCGATCGCCATATCTACTTCGAACGTACTGCTTTAACGCCAAGTCGACCGAATTAAAGACGACGAGGGCGCCCTCCAGCGCGATTGCTGAATGTACCGCAATGTATTGTCGCCATCGCTCGACGTCAAGCTCGGCCGACACGACGTCTGCCGTCGCGGCCCCTTGATTCAGCGCATCGCGGGTTGCCGCTGCTTGAACGAGCGCGGTATTGGCAAGGTTCACCTCGCGCGCCGCGGAAACCGCAGAGCCGAAGCCCATTGCTGTCGCCACTCGGCTTTCCTCGATCGCGGCGATAAAACCGTCGACCGCGATCTGCTTCGTGGCAAGACCAACCAGTTGCATTAACCTACGAGCCGGCCGAGCCCTTCGGCATAACGACGAACGACTCGCGTGAACTCGAGATGAAGACGCGTTCGAACGGCTCCAACGAAGGTGCCACTGCGTCGAATTTCGCTACGACAGTCGACAATTGTCGAAGCACGTCCGTCATGCCGACGACGAGCCAGATCGGCCGATAGCCCTTATAGCACTTCGCTCGCTTCTGCCGCAGCGCGAACAGTATTTCGGATACGCTCTCGGGCACCCCGCCGAAAGCAGACACTGGCTGCTGTATCGCAATCATGGGACGCTCCGATTTCCCGGTGTATGCGGTCGTCTTAGCTTGGGACAAGAGCGGGAATGACGTGGGGACGGGTACGCCGTACCGGCTGCTGTAGCGATCTATGTCTTCCGAGGCGATGAGAGCAGCGATCTCGTCCACCGCGACGGGAACGTCCTCTGACCGAAGCGGAAGCCCGGGAATGAACGAGATGAATCGGCTTCCCAGCTTTTTCGACAGTTTCGGTTCGCGCTCCAGCATGTCGTTAGCGGCGATCTCTAAATCGGCGACGCTGAATCGCCACAGCATCGAAGGCGCGTCGCCGGCGGTAGTACACTCGCAGTAGACCGTCGCGTTGCCGAACGTCAATTCGAAGTCCGGCGTCCCCGCCTTACGTTGCGGAAGCGGCACTATTCTATCGGGAATGATTCCGGCGGGGCCGAGCGCGTCGATCAGAATATCCAGTTCGGCAACTTCCTTAGCGTACCGGCTCGTGTACCGTCGATGGGCGCGGGCCAGCTCTTCGCGATAGGCCAGCGGCTCATTGCGAAACAACGTCTTTCCCGTAAAGACTTCCCTGCGCGGGATCTTCGTCGTGAAGTGCTTGACATCGAGCATCGCGAGATTGCCTAACGCGGACAACGGGCGGTATGAGGGAACGACGTTCACGTCCATCCCTCGCTTTCCCGCATCGGAACCCCGACTTTCGAGGGCTTAGTGATTTTGGTACCCCCGTCGGCCGCGGAATAGGCCTCGTATTGCACTAGTGGGCTGCATCAAGCCCGTGTTACACGAACACCCGCGCCGTGTCAATCACCTAGTTTCGCGAGCCACAAGGGCCGGCACGGCCGCATCCGGATGACCGGGTATGACGCCAGTTTGGCGCGAGCGACGGCGGGCGCTGACGGCGCCGTCGTCAGAGACGAATTCGGCCTAGGCGGTTTGGGGCAGCAGCATACCAGAGGTAATCGCGATTGACGGCGATTGCAGTTATTCTCACATTGCGAAGAACCGGCGGCGCAACTACGCGAGTATGTCCGCTCGGAAGCACATGAAGAAAGCTGCCGTCCCTGGCTCCGGCAAGCCATGCGCCGCTGGTTTCGGTTTCGCTCGTCGCCAGCAGTCCGACGCCTTTCGGTACGCGAGTGCGGGCGACGTGTACGCTTCCCTGCGTTTCCCTGACGAACCCGACAACGGCATCGCCTTCGTGCTGAGCAAGGTAAACGATGTCGGGCCCGCTTCGTGCCAGCTCATCCGGAACGTCGGACGCCGGCAAAGGATGAATCTCGACCGCCCCGTCGGAGCCGAGGCGAGCCAGCATTCCGGCACGGGCGCTTCGAAGCTGCGAATCGAGTGCTGGCTGGAGTGCGACCCAGAAGAAGCCGTCGTGCGCCGACGCAATCGCCGCGGGCACAAAACCACGCGGCGCCGTTTGCGCATGTACTTGACCGTGGTGGATCACACCGATGGCGCGGGCGCGGGAATCGATCACCGCAAAATCTCCGTTTGCATTCGCAGCGATACCGTCCGCGCCGAGAAACGGTGGCTTCAGCCCCGTGGCGGTGCAGGGCCCACCCGCGCCGACACAGCCGATGCGCGGCAACGGAGGACCGATCGCATCAGTATCGCCAATCGCGTTTTCCGTGAACCGTACCGATCCGTCCGGGAAGGTTGCGATCCTATTCGGAACGGCGTTCGCCAAGGTGGCGCCCACGGTCACTTTTCCGTCGCGTCCAATGTGCAGGAGTTGTCCGGACGTTGTCTCGCTGACCCAGACGCTTCCGTCGGGCGCCACGGCCAACGCTTGCGGCACGGGCAGCGCCTTTCCGACCGCGATCGCCGGGACGGGCGGCAGGGTCCACTCCGTAACAGTGGACCCCAGCGCCAGAATCGTACCGGCAACCGTGAGAAGCAGCGTCGTCAATGGAGAACGATCCGGGGACCCTTACGAGGAAGTCTCATAGGCCCGCCTGCTCCAGCGGCCGGGCGGTGAAGATCGGGGCGAACACCGCGCGGTATTCCGTTGCGATCAGCAGCCAGAGCGCCAGTACGACGATCGGGGCGAACAGAGCGCTTTGCGCCATCGTGATGTGAAACGCGAAGCTGTTGTAGAGGAACGCCGCGAGGATGATCAGTGCGACCGGGACAAAGCGGTTCACCAGCAGCAGCACGCCGGCGACCACCTGCGCGAAGCCGATGAACTGCGCCCAGTGCGAGGCATAGAAGACCGCGTTGAACGTCCCGGCGAGTCCCGGCAGCGGCGGCGGGCTGGTGATGATGAACGACATCGCGCCGGTGCCGACGAAAGCCAGCCCCAGCAAAATTCGCGCAACGAGGCGTGCAATGCTTATGGCACGCCGACCGCCCCCGGGATCCGCGGTGCTGATTTCCATGTGAGTTCTCCTTCGACGACGCTGCAGGTTCCATACTGGCGTCGAACGGGGGCCGCCCGTTTCGACACGAGCGCAAACTTTCCAACGCCCGCTTGGGCTACTTTGCAACAGAAGGCCGCCCGCGAAGCCCGAACGCAAGTCGGTGAAAACGGAGCGCTGAAACGGCGCCCGACGCCGGCGTTCGGCCGTGCAGCCAACGCCGATCGTCCATCAGATAACCCTCGCCGCGGTGGAGGGCGATCGTCTTGACGCGTTCCTGCAGCGCATCATTCAGATCATCATGCCATCGGCGCTGCTCGGAATGGAGAAGCCAGTACAGTTTTTCAAACGAGTCGCGTGCAACCGGCGCGGTCATCAAAGCCGTAACGTCACCGGCGACCTTATTCGGGATCGTATCGATCGATCGGATCGCCTGGAGCAGATCGCGACGAGAAAGAAAGAGCGACGCTCCGGTTCCGTCGTCAGGAACGTCGTCAAAGATCAACCAAATCCGCGTCGTTATAAAAAGGTCGGCGTGGAGCTTGAATCCTGAGTCCTTTCGCCGTGCGGCAACCGGGGAATACAGTGCAGCTCGTTCATCTCCCGCCAACGTGATGACGGCCTCTCGAAGCAGGCCGAATACGGCACGCATCTGCCTGTCATCGCAGGGCAGGGACAACATGCCTCGGAAAAAGCAGAGATTACTTGGGTCGGAGCGGCCGGGTAGGCGAGCCGCGAAGGCCAAGAGCTTCGCGCGCAAGTCATTCGGCACAGCTTCGATGGACGAGGAATACGAGGCGGCATACGGCTCGCAACCGCGAACTTCAGTCACGAAGACCCTGCGCTTCAATACACCCGCACGGTGCAACTGGGCCACGAAGTCGTGAAACGCTTCCGACCATGTCAGCCAAGGAGCAGCTCGAGCAAGAGCGTTGCCGCGAAGCCGGCGGGGGATGGAGGCAGCCCGAAAAATGTGGTTTTTCTTCAACGCTGTGTCGGCTTTTGCGCCGGCGTCGCATTCTTCCAAACTAGAGCCGTGAAATCGGGGTCGTCTATAAGGGCCTCGAGGTCGGTGTCGTCCTTCCACTTGTTGGGATAGTTCGGATCGGAGACTCTTCGGAGCGCTTCGACAATGGAAGGATCGAGGTCAAGGGCCTGGCGCGTGTATTCGAGCACTTTGGCACGCGCGCGCTCGATGTCTTCCGGATCTGAATTATCGCGCTTTTTCAGGTAGCCGTACTTTTGCCCATACGCACAAGCCGCATTGAAGTAAATCTTTGCCTGCTTGGGAAGCGGCGACGCGATGAGCCGCTCGGCGGCATGGATGGCTTTCGTGAAACCGTCCGGCTGCGGCAAGTACAGGTACGCCATGACCAGGCTGCCCTGCAGGCGAGAGACGAGTTCCGGTTCTTTTGTCGGATCGGCCAGCCTGAGGCCTTTGTCAATCTGCTCGATAACGGGTTCCGGCGCCGCACCGTCATTGAACAGCGCGATCGCGTAGTCGAGACGAAGGCTAGGATCGTCAGGTTCAAGTTTTAGGGCTTTTTCAAAACCCTTGATCGCATCTTTCCATGCGCTTGGGAGCGATGCGCCTCGGATCGATTGAGCGCGCGCCCAGGCCACGATATCATTGAGATTACTAAGCTTCCGAAGCGGAACTTTCGCGATGTCTGATGCGGTCGACGCTGCCGCCTCGGTAACCCCCCGGTTCGGATATTGCAACGATGCCTGCGGATTGTAGACCGCAACACGGGCGGCGTAGGTAATGAGCGCTGCGTGCTCCTCTGCCTTCCGAATTCCTTGGTTCAGAAAGAGACGGGTCGATAGGTACATTGCCAGAAAGCCGAGGATCGGAAAGAATAGGATCATCGCGTAGGCGAGCCCCTTGACCGCCTCGCCGTTGCCCAACGACGCTGCGATGATCGTGGACAAGGAGAGAATCTTCGGCGGAATGTTCTGAAGCTCGACGAGCGTCAGGCCGACGATGATCTTGGTCAACCAGTCCGCGATCTGCGCTAGGCCCGTGTTCGGCAAGTATTTGAGGGACGACGTCGTGCCGCCGGCCGCGGCCGCCTCGCTCTCGACGACCCATGTAACGCTGAACAGGAAGCCGATGAATACGCCCACCGCATAGAGCGAGAGCGACCAAAGAAGGCCGACCCATGCTAGCCTTCCGGTTTCGAAACCGACGGCGAAAAAGCCGACTACGGTAATACCGATTCCGACGAGGAGGACGCGCAACGTATAGTCGCGGTCTTGATCCTGATTCTGCGGATCAAAATCATTGGCTACCACTTCCGTATACATCCGAACCACCTCTCCGCGGTTGCCTACGAAGAAGCTTCGATTCGGGCCACTGGTGCTCCTTCGCTAGGATAGCCAGTCTGGGCCAGCGCTACGTCCGCAGCTTGTAACCGACCGCCGTCATCCGCAGCGCCACGCCGAACGCCGCCACGGCCAGCACCGCAACGACGGCCAGCGACACCGCCAGCGGCAGGTCGCCGCGGCCGATGTAGCTGTACCGGAAGGCGTCGATCATGTAGAACATCGGGTTGCCGTACAGCACGTGCTGCACCACCGGCGGCACGAGCTGCGCCGGCGTGAAGACGCCGCCGACGAATACCAGCGGCGTGATGAAGAACGTCGTGAGCACCGCGATGTGGTCGAACTTCTCGGCCAGCAGCCCGAAGATGATCCCCAGCGAAGAGAACAGCACCGCGACCAGCACGATCGTCAGCAGGTAGAGCCACCAAATCGTCGGCGTCGTGTGCACGAACACCATCCCGAGCACGGTGATCAGCAGCGCGATGAAGATCGCCCGCACCGCCCCCGAGACGACGTACCCCAGCGTGATCTCGATCGCCGAGAGCGGCGCGATCAGCAGCTCCTGAATCGAGTTCATGAACCGCCCTTGAAAGACCGACGATGAGCTCTCGCTGTAGGTCTGGTCGATCACCTGCAGCATGATGAGCCCGGGGATCAGGAACTGCGCGTACGGCACGCCTTGCACGTCCTTGATCCGGCTGCCCAGCGCGAGCCCGAACACGAACACGTACAGCAGCGTCTGGATCACCGGCGGCCAGATCACCTGGTTGATGATCGAGAACGTCCGGACCATCTCGCGCTTGACGAGGGTCTGAAAGCCGACCGCGTTCGCGATCATCGCCGCGTCAGCTCCAGGAAGACGTCCTGCAGCGAGCCGTCTCCGACGAGCTGCTGCGTGCGCTCCAGCGCCACCAGCTTCCCGGCCTGAATGATCCCGATCCGGTCGCACAGCTCTTCTGCCTCTTCGAGGTAGTGCGTCGTCAGGATGATCGTCGTCCCGTTGGTGTTCAGCTCGCGCAGCAGCGACCACAGCTCCAGCCGCAGCTCGACGTCGACGCCGGCGGTCGGCTCGTCGAGGATGACCAGCCGCGGCTCGTGGATCAGCGCCCGCGCCAGCGTGAGCCGCCGCTTCATCCCGCCGGAGAGCTTGATGTACGGCTGCTTCGCCTTCGAAGCGAGATCGAAGCGCTCGAGCAGCATGTCGGCGCGCCGCGCGACCGCCTGCCCGCAAATCCCGTAGTAGCCGGCCTGGTAGATCAGCACGTCGCGAATGTTGAGATAGCGATCGAAGTTGTATTCCTGCGGCGCGAGGCCGACCTGACGCCGCGCGGTGCGCCAGTCGCGTACCACGTCGTGTCCGAACAGCGAGATCGAGCCGCTGGTGATGTTTGCCAAGCCGACGATCGCGTTGATCGTCGTCGTCTTGCCCGCGCCGTTCGGCCCGAGCAGCCCGAAGAACTCGCCCTCCGGCACCTCGAACGAGATGCCGTCGACGGCGGTGAACTCTCCGTAGCGCTTGACGAGCCGTTCGATCCGCAGCGCCGTCGCGCTCACGGAATCACCGCGCCCGGCGGACCGAGCTTGGGATAGCGATGGCGCCGCAGCGTCTGCACGTGCTTCGCGAGGTCGGGGATGCCGCTCTTGCGCAGCTGTTTCACAACCTTCTCGACGTCGAACGGCACGCGCCGCGACTGCACTTCCCAGCCGCCGGAGCGCCAGGTGAGGATCGCGTAGTGCGCGTTCGGGTCGCCGTCTTTCGGCAGCCCGGCCGAAGCGACGTTGATCAGCGTGCGCCCGCGCCAGACCCGCACGTACGAGAGGTGCAGGTGACCGAACGCGACCGTCCGCTGCGTGACGCCGTCGAAGAAGTGCTCCAGCGTGTCGTCGTACGCGTCGGGCCACACGTGCTCGTCGTCGCTGAGCGGGTTCGCGTGGCACACGAGCAGACCGTCCTCGCCCTCGCCGAACGCGAGCGTCTTCGGCAGCCCGGCGAGCCGGCGCGTCCAGCCCTCGCCGATCTCTTTGCGCGCCCACGCGACGCCGCGCGCGTCCTCCGGATCGAGCTGCGCGAGCTCGCCTTCGCCGATCATGCGATCCGTGTTCCCGCGCAGGCAGCGCGCGCCGATCGCGCTCAAGCGCTCGAGCACCTTCTTCGGCTTCGGCCCGTCCAGACACAGGTCGCCGGCCGCGACGACGATGTCGGCGCCGCCGCGCGAGGCGAGGTCGTCGAGACAGCAATCGAGCGCGTGCGCGTTGCCGTGAATGTCCGAAAGGATCGCTAGTCGCATCTGCCGTTCGCTGTCAACCCGGCCGGGGTCAGCCGCGTTTCAGCGCCAGCACGAGCGCGAACGGCCCGAAGCCGGCTTTTCCGAACTCCCACAAATCGAGCGCTTCGACCGCGATCTTCGCCTTGCGCATGATCGCGATAGACTCGCGAAAGCGCAGGTTCGCCACCACCCGCCGTTCGCCGAGCGCCACGACGCCCGCCGCCAGCTCCTCCCCGCGCGGCAGCTCCACGACGCGCAGTCCGCTCGCCGCGACGAGATCGACCTTGTCGGGCGCGGCGATGACCGTGTCCTCGCCGGCCAGCGAGAACACCGACCGCAGCCGCGGCACGTCGGCGGCGATCGCCAGCTCGACGACGCGGTAGTTCTGCTGCGTGACGATCGCTTCGAGCTGCTTGCGGCCCAGCTCGTTCGAGCGGTGCCGAAACGCCACGCCCGGCCGCGGAACGCCGACGAAGACGCGGTCCTGCGCGAGCGCGACGTCGGTCGCGTCGAGCAGTCCCGGCGCTTCGATCCGCCCGACGATCGGAATCCCGCGCTCGTCGAGGTGCTTTTCAACCGCGAGCACTTCGGCGCGGCGCTCGATCTGCGAAGGCCGCGCGATCACCGCACCGTGCGGCAGCATCAGCGCGCAGTCCGCGACCAGCGACTCGGTCGGCGCCTCGCTGACCGGGCGGATCTCGTGCACCGTGACGCCCAGCGAGCGCAGCCGCGCGACCAGCACGTCGTGCTGCTCCTGCGCGCGGTCGGCGATCGGCGCGGGCTCGCCCTTGATCGGTGGCAAGCGGTCGACGGCGGCCGATGGCCGCAGCACGACGGCGCCGGCGAGGGCGCCGGCGTCAGTGGTCACGTACGGGGTGGCATAGGACTTCACGCTCACGACCTTCGCGGGTTCGCCGGACGATGACCGGCCTCCTGAGGCGGGAACAGAGCAACCGATGCCGACTCGCCCGCTCGCCGTCCTGTGCGCCTTGATCCCCACGCTTGCCCTCACCGTCGGGGTCGTGCTCGCGAACCGCCTCGAGCCGCGGATTCTCGGGCTCCCGTTCGTGTTGGCCTGGATCGTCGCATGGGTGCTGATCACGCCGGCGTTCATGTGGATCGCCTACCGGAGCGCGCGCACGTGAACGCCGCCGTGGCGCTCGGCATCGTCGCCGCCGTCGTGCTCGGAACGATCCTGATCGGCTTGCGCGGCGTGCGCGGCGTGGCGATGGATCCGCAGGAATACATCGTCGGCGGGCGCCGCTTCGGCGCGCTGCTGCTGTGGCTGCTGCTCGCCGGCGAAATCTACACGACGTTCACGTTTCTCGGCGCAGCGGGCTGGGCGTACGGCAAAGGCGCGCCGGCGTACTACATCCTCTGCTACGGCACGCTCGCGTACGTCATCTCGTTCTTCCTGGCGCCGCCGATCCACCGCATCGCGCGCGAGCGCGGCTATCTCACCGGGCCGGACTTCTTCACCGACCGCTACGGCAGCCGCGCGCTCGGCGCGCTCGTCGCGCTGCTCGGCTTCGTGATGCTCGTCCCGTACGTGACGCTGCAGCTCACCGGGCTGCAGATCCTGGTGCAGATCGCCGGCTACGGCTCGATCAACCCGCTCGGCGCCGTCGCGGTCGGCTTCTTCCTCGTCGCCGCGTTCACGTACATCGCCGGTTTGCGCGGCGCGGCGTGGGCGAGCGTGGTGAAGGACGCGCTCGTGCTGCTCGGCGTGCTGTTCGCCGGGCTCGTGCTCCCGGCGCACTTCTTCGGCTCGCCGGCCGGCGCGCTCGACGCGGTGCTGCGCGATCATCCGAACTGGCTCACCATCGCCGGGCCCGCGGCGCCGAACGGCATCACCTGGGTCGTCACGACGACCGTCCTCACCGCTTGCGGCTTCTTCATGTGGCCGCAGTCGATGGCGGCGATCTACAGCGCGCGCGACGAGGACACGCTGCGCCGCAACGCCGTCTTTCTGCCCTTCTACCAGGTGATGCTGTTGCTGGTGTTCTTCGCCGGCTTCACCGCGCTCGAAGTCATGCCGGGACTCAAAGGCGGCGATGCGGACAAGTCGTTCATGCTCGTCGTGCAGAAGTTCTATCCGGCCTGGGTCGTCGGCGCGATCGCGGCTGCCGGCGCGCTGGCCGCGCTCGTCCCCGCCGCGGTGCAGCTGCTGGCCGCCGCCAGCATCGTCGCGAAGAACGTCTTCGCCGACAACGGCGTCGCGCGCGATCCCGCGGCACAAACGCGCACGACACGCATACTGGTGCTCGTCGTCGCGTTGCTCGCGTTCGGCTTCTGGGCGCTCGCGAAGACGTCGCTCGTCGGCCTGCTGTTGATCGGCTACAACGGAATCACGCAGCTTTTCCCCGGCGTCGTCCTCGGCGTCACGGCCCACCGCCCGCCCGCACTCGCCGTCGCCGCCGGCATCATCGCCGGCATCCTCGTGCTGATCTACTTCGCCCTCACCTCGCAAAGCCAACTCGCCGGCATCAACACCGGCCTGATCGCCCTCGCCGCCAACGCGCTGGTGCTGGCTGTCTCGGCGCCGCTTCTTCGAGGCACTAGAACCTCGACTTGATCCAAGTCGGCGCTCGTGGTAGGATGGGACAAATGACCTCGCGCCAAGAGACAAAAGACCAGCCGCGAAAGAGCGGGGCGAGCGAGCCTGTAGCGCAGGTTTTTCGGGCGTTGGAGCGCATGCGCTCCGGCGTCTCGATGCTCGACATGACCTATCAGCACGAGAAAGACACGCTCGGGTTGGCAAGCTCAATTCGTGCTGGATTGACGCCGGCGTCCTGGTCTGAGCTTCGCAAGACCGGGTACACGGCGCCCGAGCTAGCAGCGGTGATCGGAGTGAGCGAGAAGACGATCTCGCGCAAGCAAAGCAGTCGAGAGCTGCTCGGCGTCGCTGAGGGCGATCGCACGATGCGGCTCGCCCAGGTAACGCTCGAAGCGGCGCGCGCCTTCGGCGCTCTCGACAAAGCGATGCGGTGGCTTCGTAAAGCGAACCGTGTGCTCGGTGGGGAGAGACCGCTTGACCTCATCGCGACGGAACCCGGGACGGCACTCGTACGACGCGTCCTCGGCACGATCGAGTACGGCGGCGTCGCGTGATCCGTGCTTGGCGGCTCACGCGCCGCCTTCACGCAACGCCGCCCCGCAATGCTTTCGCGGGCGTCGGCGCGGAGCGGGTCGGCGGACGGTGGAATCGTATCGGAACGCGCGCGGCGTACGCGTCCTCGACGCGCTCGCTCGCGGCACTCGAGTACCTGGCGAACGTCGATCCCGACGAACTGCCGGACGATCTCGTGTTCGTCGGCACGTCGTTTCCCGAAAACGCCGTCGAGTACGGCGAACCGCCGGCTGGTTGGGACGGCTTGGATTCAGCTGTTGCCCGACGTTACGGTGACGCGTGGCTGCGCTCGCGCGCCACACTCACGTTAAGCGTCCCTTCGGCAATCATCAAAGCCGAGCGCAACTTCATCGTCAATCCCGCGCACGCCAATGCGCAGACCCTTGCCATCGATCCGGGCCTCGAAGAATTCGTCTTCGACGCGCGGCTCCTGAAGCGATAGGGGCGCCGCCCTAGATCTTCTTCATGAGGGCGATGCGGCCGGGGCCGCCGACCACGAGCGCGAGGCCGATGCCGACGAGCAGGACGAAGAACTCGACTCCTTCGCCGGCTTGTTTGCCGGAGAAGTTCATGAAAAAGCCGTTCGGCAAGTGCACGAGGATTGCGGCGACGGCCATATCGACCGTGAGGCCGAGCGCGACCAGCCGGGTCAGCACGCCGAGCACGAGCAGGATCGGGCCCAGGAACTCCAGCGCGATGACCAGATAGACGAGCGGCGCCGGCAGGTCCAAGTGGCCGCTTAATCCCGCGACGACGCCCTGAATCCCAGGTCCGCCGAACCAGCCGAGCGCCTTCTGAGCCCCGTGCGGGAACATCACGACCGCCATCGTGAGGCGTAGGATCAGGAGGCTGACGTCGCTCGCGCGCATGCGAGGATCGTACCTCGTTTTGCCCGCCCGGCTCAATCAGTCGCCGTCCGCGCTCGCTGCCGTGTCCGACACCCCACCGTCCAGCACCGCGACCGCGCGCGCGTAGAGCACCGCTTGCCGGCGCCGATAGATCTCGGGCCGCATCGCGTACCGCTGCTGCGCGAGCTTGTCGGCTTCGCGCGAAAGGCTCACGATGCGGGCGCCGCGCGCGGTGTCCGCGTCGGGCGCGCTCTGGTCGGTGCGCTCGAGCAGCGCGGCGATGCGGTTCCCTTCCGCACTCGCCGTTTGGGTGGGAACCGGGATCGCGTCGTACGGCGCGCCGTCGCCGCCGTACGCGGTGAAGAAATCGCTCATGTCGGTCGCAAGGGTGTCGCCGAGCGAGAGCGTGCCCAAGTGAAGAATCTGCTCGGTCGTCTTCAGCCCGCTGACCGTCGAGAGATGGTGCATCCCGACGTAGTGCCGCTTCACCCACGGCCCGGCGACGATTGCGTACGTGCGGTACTCGTCGACGTGATCGCGCGAGGACTGCGCGTCGTCGGGCATCACGAACAGCGCGGTGTGCTTCCACGACGGCAGGTGTGAAAGATACTGCACGATCAGCCCGAGCGCGCGGTCGCCGTCGGCGACCTCTTCGGGGATCGGCGGGATCCCCGGGCCGGCGCCGGTGTGGTCGGCGGGGAGCCAGATGTAGGTGTAGCGCGGCTGCCGGCCTTGCGCGACCAGCGCGCCGTAGTCGCGGACGAACTCCTTCGCGCGCCGCTCGTCGCGAATGCGCAAGTTCCAGCCCGGAAAGTTCACGTCGACGTGGCCCGCGAGCACCACGGGCGCGGGAACGTCGAGACCGTAGAGCCCGCCGAGCCCTTGCGTCGGCGCGTCCTTGTCATCGGCGCTCACCCACTGCGGGTCGTCGGCCTTCGGGTCTTTCGCCTGCCCTTCGTCGTAGCCGCTCACGCGAATCAGATCGCCGTAGTCGCGGAAGTTGATGCGGTGCCGCGCGAGCGCGTTGAAGACGTAGCCGAGGCGCGGGTAGTCTTCCGGATCCTCATTCTTGTTGACGAGCGGCGTGCGGCCGCCTTTGGCGAACAGCGTGCGCTCCGAGTACAGCGTCGCCGTTCCCCCGGCGAAGAACTGGTGCCCGGCGTCCGACTCTTCGGCGTCGGCGAAGACGTTCGCCGCGACCGCGTAGCGGCGCGCCAGCGCGTGCAGATTCGGCGTGACGCTCTCGCCGAACGAGACCAGCGCGGGATCGCCGTACGGCGCGCCGAGATCCCCCAGCATCGCGTCGAACGTCTTGTTCTCCTCGAGGATCACGACGACGTGCGTGATCCCCTTCGGGTAGGTCACCGGCGTGGTCACCACGCGGCGCGTGTTCGCCAGCGTCGTCATGGTGCTGGATTTGAGCTGCACCGCGGCGAGGTCGATCTTCTGCAGCGTCGACCACACCGCGTTCGAGTCGGCGAAGATCGCCGGATCCCCGGTGAAGCCGGCGTCGTGGCCGAATCCTTTCGTGTTCACGACGTACAGCGTGCGGTCGTCGTTCGCGAGCGCGAGCGCGGTGGGGTACCAGCCGGTCGGGATCAGGCCGAGCCGGTGCAGGCGCACTGGATCGCGCGCGTCGATCACCGCGACCGCGTTGAGCCCGGCCAGCGCGACGTACAGCCGCGCGCCGTCTTTCGAGAGCGCGAGCGCGGCCGGCTGCGTCCCGTACGGGCCTTTGTCGAACAGCCGCAGCTCGGTCCCGCCGACCGCGCGCGGCGTGCCGCGCAGCGAGATCGTCGCCACGCGGTCGACGTTCGTCATCGCGACGAACGCGTACGCGCCGTCCGGCGTCGCGACGACCGAGGTGGGATGCGCGCCGCCCACGACGCGCAAACCGTCCGGCGTGGGATCGAGCGGGAGCGCGGCGTTCGCGAAGGGCGGCGCGTCCTGCGGCTGCGCCGAGAAGTCGCCGTTCGCCGCCAGCGCGACGAACGAAACCGCCGAGGCGCGCCGCAGATCGGCCGCGACGTTGCGAAACGGCGGCGTCGTCGCCGGCTGCGCGAGCGCAGCGTAGCGCATCAGTCCTTCGTCGGTGACCAAGAGCCGATCGCCGGCGAGCGCCGCGCCGAACGGAAAGAACCCGACCGGCGCCGCGTTGCCGCTCAGCGTGCGCGTCGTGAGATCGATCGCGCTCACCGTGTCCGCCGCTTCGTTGACGACGTACGCGCGCCGCCCGTCCTTCGCGACGACGATCGTGCCGGGATAGCTGTGGCCGCGGTCGGCGAACGCCGGATCGCCCGGCACCGGCGGCGTCACGACGTGCGTCGCGTCGGCGCTCAAGTGACCGTTCTCGTCGAGGTCGAAGACGTACACCGCATTGCTCGGACCACCCGCCGCCAGCACCAGCGTGCGTGCGGGCTGCGCCGGATCGGCGAGCGCGGCGAGCCCGACCCAGAACTTCTCGCCCGGCGCGCGGTAGCGGTCGACGACGCGCATCGTGGCGAGGTCGACGACGGCGAGCGAGAACCCGCCGGTCGCGCCGGAGTCGACCAGCGAGTGCACCATCCCTTCGCGCTCGTCGTCGTTGCTGACGATCGCGAAGCGCCCGTCCGGCGTCAGCGCGACGCCGAGCGCGTTCATCCCCGTCACGACGCTCTCGCCGAGCGGCGTGACGATCCGCCCCGACGGCAGCACCGCGTCGTACACGCCGCCGCGGAAATGCCCGGCCGGAATGTTTCCCGCGGGCGCGGCGTAGCTGACGCGAACGGCGTGCGCGGCCGGCGCAGCGTGCTTGGGTGCGTGCTTCGGCACGGCGGCGCTCGCGGCGGAGGGCACGAGCGCGAGCAGCACGGCGGCGAGCGCGAAGCGATTCGAATGCATCGGTTCCTTCGTCTTGAGGCGTTCTTAAGAAAGGGCGCGAGCGAGGCGGTCGACCGCGCGCAACAGCGCGTCGTCGTCGAGGTCGCCGAACGAGAGCCGCAGCGCCGGCGGGCCGGTGCGCGTCGGATAGAACGGATCGGCGGGCATCACCAAGACCCCTTCGCGGGCGCACCGGTCGAATGCCGCCTGCGTCGAGAGCCGAGGCGGCAGCCGCAGCCAGACGTTCGTCCCGGCCTGCGGCGCGCGCACGTCGGCCCACGGCAGCGCGCGCGCCAGCGCGTCGACGAACAGGTCGCGCCGCCGGCGGTAGAGCGAGCGCGCCAGCTTGAGATGGCGTGAATATGCCGGAGCGCGCATGAACCGCCACAGCGCGCGCTGGGTGAGCGTCGAGGTGAACGAGTCGGTGCGCACCTTCGCCGCCTCGATCTGCATCCGCAGCGCGCCCTTCACCCGCAAGTAGCCGATCCGCAATGCCGGAAAGATCGACTTCGAGAGCGACTCCATCATCACCACGCGGCCGTCGGTGTCGTAAGCGGCGAGCGGCGGCGGCGGGGATCCCTCGTACGTGAACGTCCAGCCGGTCTGGTCTTCGAGCACCACGACGTCGTAGCGCCGCGCCAGCTCGACGATCGCCTTTCCGCGCCGCGCCGGAAGCACGGTTCCGGTCGGGTTCTCGGCGATCGGGCAGATCGAGAACAAGCGCGGCCGGTACTCGGCGAAGACGCGCTCGACGTCGTCGATGCGCACGCCGTCGGCGTCGCCGCGCACCTCGACGTAGCTCGCGCCGCGCGCGTCGAACACGCCGAGCGTCCCGGGATACGTCGGCGACTCCGACGCCACGACGGCGCGCTCCGAGAGCAGCACCGAGGCGATCAAGTCGGCAGCCTGCTGCGCGCCCGAGGTGACGATGATCTCCGCCGCGCTCGCATCGCAGCCGCGCGCGTTCAGCGATTCGGCGAACGTTGCGCAGAGATCCGGATCGCCGGTGTTCGCGCGGTACTGCATCAGCTCGGGCGGGTCGTCGGCGAACGTGCGCTGCATCGCGCGCCCGAACTCCGCCATCGGAAAGGTTTCCGGCGCCGGAATCGCGCGCGCCAGCGAAATGACGCCGGGCGCGGTCGCCTGCGCGAGCCGGTCCATCACCCCTTCCATCCGCTCGCCCCGCGAGAGCAGCGAAGGCTCCCACGTGCGCGCGAACGGCGCGTCGTCGACCTGCGCCGCCGGCGCGACGAACGTCCCGCGCCCGACGCGCGAGACGACGCGCCCGCGCGCCGCCAGCGTCTCGTACGCCTGCGAGACCGTCACCAGCGCGACGTCGAGCTCGCCCGCCAGCGAGCGAATCGGCGGCAGCCGCTCCTCGGGCGCCAGCTCACCGCGCTCGATCGACGTCGCGAGCGCGTCCGCGATCTGCACGTACAAGGGACGAGGATCGCGCGAGTCGAGCGCGATCGCCGGCGTCATCGCTCGTCGAGCCGGTAGCCGATTCCGCGAACGGACGAGATGGCGAGCGTCGCGTTGACCTCGTTGAGCTTCTTGCGCAATGCGGCGACGTGAACGTCGACGACGCGCGTCGGCACGCCCGAGACGTCGTTCCAGACGCGTTCCAGGATCTGCGCGCGGGTCAGCAGCTTGCCGACGTTCTCGGCCAGATACCACAGCAGCCGGAACTCGAGCGCCGTGAGCGTCACGCTCTTGCCGTTGTTCTCCAGCGTGTGGAAGTCGCGCACCAGCGTCGCGCCGCCAACTTGGAGCCGGCCTTCCTGATCGGTCTTGCGCGAGCGCTCGCGCCGGCGCAGGAACGACTGGACGCGCGCGACCAGCTCGTTCCCGGAGAACGGCTTGCGGATGTAGTCGTCGGCCCCGAGCCCCAGCCCCTTGAGCACGTCGTTCTCGCTCGAGTGCGCGCTCACCATCAGGATGAACGCGTCGGAGGAGTTCGCCAGCGAGGTGCACACGTCGAGCCCCGAGATGTCGGGCAGCTCGACGTCGAGCAGCACGATCGCCGGCTTGAAGACCGGCTCGGTCTCGAGGCCGGCGGAGCCGGTGCTGGCGATGCGAACTTCGTAGCCGCTCCGTTCCAGGATCATCTTCTCGAACGTCGCGACGTCGGCGTCGTCTTCGATGATGAGAATGCGGTCGGACACCTCAACGAGCTCCCGCGTGCTCGGCGGCCGCTTCTTCGTCCGCGACGACCAGCTCGCGCCGCGCGACGCCTTCGTCGACGGCCGCCTGCGCGACCGCCTTGGCGACCGCGTCGACCACCTTGGCGTCGAAGACGCTCGGGATGATGTACTCGGCACTGCGCTCTTCGCCGACGATGTCGGCGATCGCGCGCGCGGCGGCGAGCTTCATCCCTTCGGTGATCTTGCGCGCGCGCGAGTCGAGCGCGCCGCGAAAGATCCCCGGGAACGAGAGCAGGTTGTTGATCTGGTTCGGAAAGTCGCTGCGCCCGGTGCCGAGCACGGCCGCGTACGGCGCCGCCTGGTCCGGCATCACCTCCGGCGTCGGGTTCGCCATCGCGAACACGATCGGGTCGCGCGCCATCGTGCCGATCCACTCCGGCTGCAAGATCCCCGGCGCGCTCACGCCGATGAACACGTCGGCGCCCTTGATGACGTCCTGCAGCGACCCGCGGCGGTTCTCGCGGTTGGTGTGCTCCGCAAGCCAGGTCCAGTGCGAGTTGTGGTACTGCTCGTCGCGGGTCAGCGCGCCGTCGCGGTCGACCGCGATCACGTCGCGCACGCCGGCGGCGAGCAGCATCTTGATCGTCGCCGTCCCCGCCGCGCCGCTCCCGGTCAGCACGATGGTGAGGTCTTCCATCTCCTTGCCGACGACCGCGGCGGCGTTGAGCAGCGCGGCCAGGATCACGACCGCGGTGCCGTGCTGGTCGTCGTGCATCACCGGGATGTCGAGCTCTTCGACCAACCGGCGCTCGACCTCGAAGCAGCGCGGCGCGCTGATGTCTTCCAAATTGATCCCGCCGAAGATCGGCGCGATGTGCTTGGCGGTTTCGACGATCTCGTCGACGTCCTTGGTGTCGAGGCAGATCGGGAACGCGTCGATGTCGGCGAACTGCTTGAAGAGCATGCACTTGCCCTCCATCACCGGCGCCGCGCCGTACGGCCCGATGTCGCCGAGGCCGAGCACCGCGGTCCCGTCGCTCAGCACGCAGACGGTGTTGCGCTTGATCGTCAGCGCGTAGGCTTTCTTGGGATCCTTCGCGATCGCGCTCGAGACGCGCGCGACGCCGGGCGTGTAGACCGTCGAAAGGTCTTGGCGCGTCTTGACCGGCCGAGTGATCCCGGTGCGGATCTTTCCGCCGAGGTGAGCGAGAAACGTCGAGTCGGAGACGTTCACGATCCGCACGCCCTCGACGCCGCCGACCGCGCGCATCACCGCCTCGCCGACCGGTTCGCTGGGGACGTTCACCGAGATGTCGCGGACGACGGCGTTCTTCGTGACGGAGCGCGTGTCGACCGCGCCGACCGTTCCGCCGGCGTCGCCGATCGCCGAGGCGAGGACGCCGAACGAACCCGGCGTATTCGGCGTTTCCAGCCGTATGACGAGCTGGGTGCCGATCGAAGGAGCGGAGGCCATCGCGTTCGGGTACGGTGTCTCGCGCCGGGTGTCCTCGCCCAGCGGGCCGCTCGTCGCCTTGCCGAAGCGCTCCTTCCCGGCGGGCGGCAGTCGACGAAATCGTTCAATTTTGGGCATCCTGGAACTATGACGTCCGTCACGGCCGCGGCCGCCGGCGCCCTGGGCGCGCTGGCGCTGGTCGCGGTGGCGACCGGTCCGGCGCTGCGCAGGCGCCGCGAGACGCTGGAGGCCGCGGCCGCCGCGGCGCTGGCGCTCGTCGCGACGGTCCTGGGCGGCGACGACTTCGTGCTGATCGGGGTCGCGCTCGTGCTGAGCGCGGCGGCGGTCGCCCGCTACACGCAAGCGGTCCTCTCGGCGACCCGGGACGCGCCGGCCCGGCTGTTCGCCGCGTTCGAGCGCGAGAGCGAGGCGCGCGGCCGGTTCCTTCCGCGCACGCTGGTCGACCGGCTCGGCCGCACGCTGGACGACGTCGCGATCGGCGACCGGGCGACCGAGCCCATGACCGTCCTCTTTGCCGACATCCGCGACTCGACGGCGCTCACCGAGCAACTCTCGTCGGAGGACGCGTTCGTCCTGATCGCCGACTTCTTCGCGCGCTCGGCGCGGGTCGTGCGCGAGCACCGCGGCAGCATCGACAAGTACCTGGGCGACGGCTACATGGCGCTCTTCCCGCGCTGCGTCGAGGACGCCCTCGACGCCGCGCTCGCGCTGCAGAACGCGGTCCGCGAGCTGAACCGCGAGAAGCTCGGCCCGCCGATCGAGGTCGGGGTCGGCATCCACACCGGCCCGGTGACGTTCGGCACGGTCGGCGACGCGCGCCACATCGACACCACCGTCGTCTCCGACACCGTCAACACTGCCAAGCGCGTCGAAGGCCTCTCGAAGCGCTTGCGCGCGCCCGTTCTCGCCACGGAAGACGTGATGCACTTGGTGCGCGAGCCCGCGCGCTACATCGTGCGCCCGCTCGGCGCGCAGCCCGTCCGCGGCAAGCGCGAGCCGGTCGACGTGATGGCGATCGAGCCGGCCCCGGAAGTCCGCCGCATCAACCTCGGCCGCCGCCCACCAGTGGTGAAACGCCGCAACTGAGCCGTGCGCGCTCAGTGAAAACCGGCGATCTTCCGGTTCTTGTCGAGCACGAGCGTCAACGGAACGGTTTGACCGCTCGAGAACGTAGCGTCGTAGCGGTAGGCGACGTAGACTTGCACGGGCTGTTTCGCGCGAAAGGCGAGTGAGCGCAGCGTACCGAGCGGCGCGAACTGCGCTTTCAACTGGTCCAGCGCGGCGGGCGTGAGCGCGGCGTTCATCGGCTCGTCCAGCGTCGAGCGATCGACCGTCCCAGCCTGGACGCCGGTCACGAATGCACGCAGCATCGCGGTGACGGCAGGATCTTCGGCTGCAGCCGCCGCTGCGGCTTGCGCCGCACGCGCCTGCGCGAGAACCGACGGCAACGTCTGCTGCAGCACCGCGGCGTTCGCCACCGGGGTCGGAAAATCGAACGCGTCGCTGAGCACGACGATCGCGTAGCGCTCGCTGGGAATCAGCTCGTTCTCCGCTTCGAAGCCCGGGACGCCGCCGTGGTGGCCGACGAACGTCACGCCGCCGCTCGTGGCGAGCGATACGCCGAGCCCGTACCGTACGCTTGCCCCGAGTTCGGCGGCGTCGACCGCGCTCGACTGCATCTCCGCGAAGGTGGCTGGTTTCAGCAGCCGGCCGTCCATCAAGGCGACGTCGAAGCGCGCGAGGTCTGTGGCGGTCGAGACGATGTCGCCGTCGGCGTAGACCCATGAGAGCGAGTACGGAGGCGCCGGCGTTCCGCTCGCGTCCATGTAGCCGCGCGCCACCGGCACACCGGCCGGCGGCGTACCGACCGTCGTGTCGTGCATTTGCGCCGGACCGAAGATGTGCTCGCGCTCGTACGCGGCGAGCGGCACCTTTGCGACGGCTTCGACGACGAGCCCGAGCAGCACGTACCCCGTGTTGCTGTACGAGAACTTCGTTCCGGGCTTGAAATCGAGCGGGTGCGCCGCGACCGCGGCGAGGATCGCGCTCGGCGTCGTCGGCGTCGCGACGCGCCCGCTGTTGAACGCCTCGTCGCCGTAGTTCCAGAGGCCCGACGTGTGCGTGAGCAGTTGGCGAATCGTCACCTCGCTTGCGTGCGGCGCGCTCGGCACGTACGTCGCGAGCGGTGCGTCGAGCCGGACGCGCCCCGACTCGACGAGCTGCATCACCGAGACCGCGGTGAACATCTTCGTGACCGAAGCGATCGGGAAGCGCGTCGCCGGCGTGGCGGCCGTCTTCGTCGCGAGATCGGCGACGCCGAACGCGCGCGCGTACACGATGTCGCCGTGCTCGACGACGGCGACCGAAAGCGCCGGCGAGAGCCCTTTCTTCTCGCCGGTGGCCGCTTGCAGCGCACGATCGATGCGCGTCGCGACGTCGGTTGTAACCTCGTCCGGCACGGGCGCGGCGAACGCCGGCGCGGCCAGCGCGGCGAAGAGTGCCAAAGCGGCAACGGTGCGGTGCATCATGTTCCCTTTTACTCCGGCGCGGCGGCTAGGTTCCGCTGATCGTCATCTCGGCGATGCGGAACGACGGGGAGACGATCGTTCCGTCGAAGCGCAGATCGCCAGCGATGCCGTCGACGTTCTGCAGCATGTCTTGAAACGTCGAGGCGACGGTGAACTCATCGATCGCATATTGCGGTGCGCCGTCCTCGATGTAGATGCCGCGCGCGCCGCGGCTGTAGGTCCCGCTGGCGTACTCGGTCGCGAAGCCGATCGTGTCGAGGACGAGCACGCCGCGCTCGGTCGAGGCGACCCGATCGTCGAGCGTCCCGGTGCCGGGAACCAGGAAGAAGTTGTTCGCCTCGACGCTGCCGTGCCCGGCGTTTCCGGTCGAGGGGATGCCGAGGCGGCGGCCCCAGTAGACGTCGCTCAGATACGTCTGCAGCACGCCGTTCGCGACCGCGACCGTCTCGCGCGTCGGCGTCCCTTCGCCGTCGAACGGCGCGCTGCCGAGGCCGCCGCGCAGCCGTCCGTCGTCGATCAGCGTGACGCGCTCGTTGCCGATCTGCTCGCCCATCCGTTCGGCGAGCCACGAGTTGCCGAGCGCGACGTTCGACGCGCTGAGCGCCGCGAACAGGTCGGCCAACACCGCCGCGGCGGCGTCGCGCTCGAAGATGACTGGAACGCGCATCGTCGCGGGCTTGCGCGCGCCGATCAGTGCGAGCGCCCGGTGCACGGCGTGCAGCGCGACGGCCGGCGCGCTCTCCGCGGTCGCCCAGCCGCGCGCGGCGGTTCCGTACTGGCCGATCCGCTTGTCGTCGCCGTCGAGCGCGACCGGCGCCGCCGCGCGCGAGACCTGCGTCCCGTGCGTCACGCCGCGGAACCCGCGCGTGTTCGCCAGCGCCACTGCGACCTGCGCGTCGCGCACGCGCGAGCCGTCGGAGTTGCCGATTCGCACGTCGGCCTCGCGCACCGCGCGCTCCATCCCGAGCGCTTCGTCGATCTTCGCATCATCGGAGCGTTCCGCCACGTCGTCGGCGACGGTCAGCAGGTCGTGATCGCAGACGCCGTCCGATTCGACCGTATCCGGCAAGCCCGCGTACGGGTCTTCGCCGACGAACGCCGCCGCGCCGACCGCGCGCCGCACCAGCGCCTCGATGCCGTCGCGCGAGAGGTCGGTCGTCGTCAGCTCGGTGTGGCGCTGCCCGACGAAGGCGCGCAGGTGCAGCGAGCGCCCGCGCGAGCGCTCGAGCTTCGTGACCTCCTCGCCGCGCGCTTCGCACGCGAACCGCTCGGCGACCGAGACGGTCGCGTCGGCGTCGGTCGCGCCCGCCGCTTGGGCGAACGCGAGCGCGCTCTGCGCCAGCGCGAGCGCTTCGTCGCGCGGATCAGCCACGGCCGGTTCCGGCGACGGTGCAGGCCGACAGCTTCACCGTCGGGATCCCGACGCCGACCGGAACGCGCTGCCCGCCTTTGCCGCACGTGTACGAGCGGTTCGCGAGCCGCCCGTCGTGGCCCACCATCGTCACCTTGGTCATCGCGTCGGGTCCGTTGCCGACCAGCGTCGCGCCGCGCACGGGCGCGGTGATCTTGCCGCGCTCGATCAGATAGCCTTCCGCAACCATGAAGACGAAGTCGCCCTTGCTGATCTCCACCTGCCCGCCGCTGAACGAGCTGGTGTACAAACCGCGCTCGACCGACGCGACGATCTCCTCGGGATCCGACGCCCCCGCCGGCATGAACGTGTTGCACATCCGCGGCTGCGGCAGCACGCGGTACGACTCGCGCCGTCCGCTCCCCGTCGAGCCGACGCCCATCAAGCGCGCGTTCAGGCGGTCCTGCATGTAGCCGCGCAAGATCCCGTTTTCTACCAGCACTTTGTGCTGTCCCGGCGTGCCTTCGTCGTCGACCGCGACGCTGCCGCGCTCGCCGGGAAGATCGCCGTCGTCGTAGATCGTCACCAGGTCGCTCGCGACGCGCTCGCCGACGCGCCCGCTGTAGAGCGAGGTCCCTTTGCGGTTGAAGTCCGCTTCGAGCCCATGACCGACCGCTTCGTGCAGCAGCACGCCGCCGCCGCCGGCGCCGATCACGACCGGCATCTCGCCGGCCGGCGCTTCGCGCGCGCCGAGCTTGGTCGTCGCGATCCGCGCCGACTCGCGCGCGATCGACTCCGGCGTCACCTCGTCGTACACGTCGAGGCTGGTGCGCCCGCCGTCGCCGAGGTAGCCGTTCTCGCGCTGCGCGCCGGCGCGCGCGACGACCTGCACGCCGAGCGCGACCAGCGGCCGGCGATCGGTCACGATCCGCCCGTCGCTCGAGGCGATCTGCACGTACTGCAATTCGTCGGAGGCGAACGCGTTGACCGCGACGACGCGCGGGTCGAACGCGCGCGCCGCCACGTCGGCGCGCGAGAGCAGCGCGACGTAGCGCGCGGAGTCGACCGGCTCGTCCGGATGCGGGCGGTACATCGATGGCGCGTGCGCGGCGGTCAGCTCGACGACGGCCGCGTGCGCGTGCCCGTCGCGCGCGATGAGTGAAGCCGTCTCAGCCGCGCGCAGCAGCGCGCCTTCGTCGAGATCGTCCGAGTACGCGTATCCCGATTGTGCGCCGACGACGACGCGCACGCCGGCGCCGCGCAGCACCGTCGAGGACGCCTCGCGCACGTGGCCGTCCTGCAGCCGAAACGACTGCGTGAGGCGGTTCTCGAAGAACACGTCGGCGAAGTCGCCGCCGCGGCGGAGCGCTCGAGCGAGCACGCGGGCGAGCAGATCGGAGTCGAGCGCGGTGAGCACGGTCGGCGCCATTCGCTGCTCGCCGCCGTGCTCCCGGCCGAGCGTCAGCTCGCGGCAAGTGCTCGCTCGTCGTGCGCCGAAAGGCGCCGCATGCCGCAGGCCGTCTCGACCCAAACCCGCGCCTCCATCGCGCGCGCCGCCGTCGAAAAACTGTTCGCGCTCGCGGACGTGCGGGTCGACGGCGAGCGGCCGTTCGACGTGCGGGTCAACGACGAGCGCTTCTACAACCGCATCCTGCGCGACGGGCAGCTCGGCCTCGGCGAGGCGTACATGGACGGTTGGTGGGACAGCGACGCGCTCGACGAGGTGATCCGCCGGTTCGCCTTGGCCGATCTGGAGCGCAAGTCGCTTCGCATGCTGCCGTTCGTGCTCGCCGTGCTGCGCGAGCGCCTGAGCAACGTCGGGAAGAAGTCGGCGGCGTTCGAGGTCGGCGAACGGCACTACGACTTGGGCAACGACCTGTTTCGCTCGTTTCTCGACAAGCGCATGGTCTACAGCTGCGCGTACTGGAAGGACGCGCAAACGCTGGACCAGGCGCAAGAGAACAAGCTCGATCTCGTCTGCCGCAAGCTGGGGCTGAAACCCGGGATGCGCGTGCTGGAGATCGGCTGCGGCTGGGGCAGCTGGGCGAAGTTCGCCGCGGAGAAGTACGGCGTGAGCGTCGTCGGCCTGACCGTCTCGAAAGAGCAGGCCGCCTTCGCACGCGAGAGCTGCGCGGGCTTGCCGGTCGAGTTTCGGCTTCAAGACTACCGCGACGTCGACGAGAAGTTCGACCGCGTGGTCTCGATCGCGATGTTCGAAGCGGTCGGCCAGCGGTATTTCCGCAAATTCATGCAGGTCGTCGACCGCTGCTTGAAGGACGACGGCTTGTTCGTACTCCACACGATCGTCGGCAACGAGCACGTCGGGCCGGCGCAGGCGCCTTGGCTCGACAAGTACATCTTCCCGAACGGCGAGCTGCCTTCGCTGGCGCAGATCGCGGCGGCGGCGGAGAACATCTTCGTGGTCGAAGCGGTGCACCGCCTCGGCGGCGAGTACGAGCGCACGCTGCAGGCGTGGCACGACAACTTCACCGCCAACTGGCACACGATCGCGGACAACTACGGCGAGCGGTTCTACCGCATGTGGCGGTTTTATCTGATGTCCGCGCGCGGCGCGTTCCGCGCGCGGATCATCCACCTCTGGCACGTCGTGTTCTCGAAGAACGGCATCCCCGGCAAACCGGCCCTCGCCGTCGCCGACCCCGCCTGGTACGAATCGCGCTGACGCGCGGAACTCGCGCTCAGTTGCGTGCGAAGATCTACCGCGCTACCGCTCGTGCGCGTGACGCATCATCGGCAGTGCGCCGCACGAGATCGTTTGCGTCCCGGCGGTGTTCAGCACCGCGATGACGTACGGGCCGGGCTTCGGCGGGTTCACCTTCACCACCGTGTCTGAACGCCCGCCGACGACCGGCTTCAGCTCGTAGGCCGGTTCCGCACTCAGCTTCGCGCAGGTTCCCGTGTAGACGCCGGCGGGATAGCGGTTCTCCGGAATGAACACGCCGTCCAGGACGATTGCCACGTCGACGACCGGCGGCTTCACCATGCGATGCGCGAGCGTCGCCGTCCCGGACATCTTCGATCCGTGCTGCGGCAGCAGCGGCACCTTCACCGGCGGCGGCGGCGTCGCCGCGATGAACGCGAGAGCCAGCGGAACAACGAACAAAGGCGAACGCATCACGGCAACCTCTTTTCGGCGGCAGCGTCCTCGTTCGGTTACGCCCGCTCGGGCAGAATCCCTGGTCAGCTGCGCGCCAGAAGCTGCAGCGCGCGGTTGATCCCAATCTCGACCGGGCCGTCGTCGGCGCGGCGGTCGTTGACGACGATCGCGAACGCAACGCGCCCGTGCCGCCGCGTCTGCACGTAGCCGGTGAGCGCGTTGACGTGCTCGATGTGACCGCTCTTCGCGCGCACGCGCCCGCGCGCGTCGCCGATCTGCCGGCGGCGCACGGTGCCCTCGATCCCGACCCGCGGCAGCGCGCCGACGAACAGCGGCCCGACCTTCTCCTGCGCGGTGCGCGCGAGCAGCGTCGCAAGCGTGAGCGCCGTGACGCGGTCGCTCGGCGCGAGGCCGCTCCCGTCGACGATGCGCAGCCCGTCCTGCGGGACGCCGTCGCGGGTGAGGATCGCGCGCTCGACCAGCGCGCCGTTCGCTTCGGTCCCGGCGCCGCGCGTCGCGCCGACCGCGCGCAGCAGCTGCTCGGCGAAATGGTTGTTCGACTCCAGCATCATCTCGTGCACGACCTCGCGCAGCGGCGGCGAGCGGTGGCGCCACAGCACGTACGGCGCGAGCGGCGCGACGCCGGTGCGGATCCCGCCTTCGACCGCGATCCCGCGCTCGCGCAGCATCGCGCGCGCGACGCCGGCGGCGTAGCGCGGCAGATCGATCACCGGGCGCCAGAACGACTGCTCGGCGCCGGCTTCGATCCGCCCGTCGAGCGTGAAGTCGTTGCGCTCCGGATCGCGCTGGATCGTCAGCAGCGTCGCGTACGAGGTGAGGATCGTGCCGCTGACGTGCACCATGTCCGACGGCGGCAGCACGCGCACGCGCGCGGGGGCGCCGGGGCTGGTCGGGATCAGGTGAAACTCGACCGTCCCCTGGTCGAGCGAGAGCGCGCTGGTTCCCGCGGCGTAGCCGTACTGCAGATCGTCGGGATCCCACGCTTTGTTCACCTCCGGGCCGGAGAACAGGCTCGCGTCGGCGATGACCGCGCCCGCGATGTCGCGCACGCCCGCGCGCGCCAGCAACGCGACGCCGCCGCGCAGGTCGTCGCGCGTAAGCAGCGGATCGCCGGTTCCGACGAGATACAGATCGCCTTGAACCTTGCCGTCAGACGGGTCGTCGACCGACTCGAACGTCGTCGAAAAGCGGTAGTCCGGGCCGAGCGTCTCGAGCGCCGCGGCGCCGACCAGCACCTTGAACGTCGAGGCCGGCGTCAGCGGGACGCGCTCGCGCCGCGTGAAGAGCGGACGCCCGTCGCCGTCGACGACCGCGATCCCGCTCGTCGCGAGCGCCGATGCGCCGAGCGCGCCGCGCAGCTGCGCTTGCAGCGCGCGCAAGTCGTCCGCGCTCCACGCCGGCGCGCTCGGCGCCGCGACGAGCGCGGTCGCAACGGGGGTCGGCTGCGGTGACGGCGCCGGCGTGCGGCCGCCGCACGCCGAGACGACCGCGAGCGCGAGCGCCGCGGCGATCAGACGGCTCCGCGCGCTCACTTGGGCGTCAGCTCGTCCAGCCGTTCGCGCAGCGCCTGCGACTCGGCGCGCAGCTTCTCCATCTCCTCGCGCAAGCGCGCGAGCTCGGCCGGCTTCGACTGCTGCTCGCGGATGCGGATCGCCGCTTCCGCGGCGTCGCGCCGCAAGCGGCCGTCGCTCTCGCTCGTCGCGAGGCGGTCGAGCGTCGGCAGCAAGCGCGCGTCGCCGAGCCGCTCGGCGGCGGCGAACGCCGACATGCGCACCAAGTACGCGCGGTCGTCGAGCGCGCGCTCGAGCGCCTCGACCGCCGCGGTGCGCACCGGTTCCACGAGCGTGCCGAGCTGCGCGACCGCGCCGGTCGCCGCGCGCCGCAGCGCTTCGGGACGATCGGCCCGCAGCGCTTCCTCGATCACCGGGAGCGCGCGCGCGTCGGCGAGCGCGCCGAGCCCGCGCACCGCGCCGGAGGCGATCGTCTCGTTCCACGACCGGATCGCGATCCCGGCGACGAGCGCGTCGAGCGCGCGCGGATCGCGCGTCTTGCCGAGCGCGTGCAGCGCCGCCGCGACGACGAAATACGACGGATCGTCGCGCAGGCCGAGCAGCGCCGTCGCGACCGCTTCGTCGCGCCAGTGTCCGAGCGCGTCGGCGACGGCGCGCCGTACTTTCGGGTGCGCGTTCGCGGTGTTCGCGAGCAGCGTCTCGCGCGCCGAGGGCGCACGCGAGGCGCCGAGCGCCGCCGCCACCTCGACGCCGACGCCCCAGAACGGATCGTGCGCGAGCGCGTCTGCGAGCGCCTCGCGCGCCGCGCGGCCGGCCTCCTTCGCGAGCGCCTTCGCGGCGCGAATCCGCGCGATCGGCGAGGGATCGCCGCGCAGGATCGCCGCGTGCATGTCCGCTCCGAGCGACGAGGTCCACGACGAGAGAATCCACGCCGCCGGATCGACCCGCACCAGCGCCGGCTCGCGCTCGAGCGGCACGGCGAACGTCTGCGGCGCGCGGTCGACGTGCAGTCGCACCCGCGTCTCGCCGCGGAGCGGGCCGTCGCCGAAATCGGTGTGAACCTTCTGCGGCGGGGACGCGGCGAAGCCGACGTCGAGGTCGAACGCGTAGGCCGGATTCTCCTCGTCGATCGTCTGCTTCTGCGCGACGGTGATCAGCGCGGTCTTGCGCTCGGCGTCCCACTTGTAGTGCACGTCGATCTGCGGGTGCCCGCCGCGCTCGACCCACTGCGCGAAGAACCGCCGGGTGTTGCGGCCCGTCTCGACCTCGATCGCGCGGACCAAGTCGATCGTCTCGACGTTCTTCTGCGCGTTCGTGCTGACGTAGCGCCGCAGCGAGCGCTGCATGCGCTCCCAGCCGAGCTCGCCGCGCAGCATGTGCAGCACCGCCCCGCCCTTCTCGTAGAGGTGGCGGTCGAACAGCTCGATCGGGTCGCGGAACATGTTGCAGACGATCGGGCGCCGGTAGCGCTCGCTGTCCTCCTCGAGATAGCGCTGCACCACGCCGTACACGTCGTACAGGTACTCGTCCCAGCCTTTGTCGGCTTCCAGCCAGACCGCTTCGAAGTAGGTCGCGAAGCCTTCGTTCAGCCACGCGTGCGCCCAGTCGCGGCAGGTCACCAAGTCGCCGAACCACTGGTGCGCGAGCTCGTGCGAGGCCAGGTAGTCGGCGCTGTAGTCGAGGTGCGCGCGCTCGTCGTGCAGCACGCGGTCGGTCTGCGTCGTCGCCGCGGTGTTCTCCATCCCGCCGAAGATGAAGTCGGCGACGGCGATCTGCGAGTAGCGCTCGTACGGATACGGCACGCCGATCGTGCGCTCGAAGACGTCGACCATGCGCGGCGTGTTCCCGAACGCGCGCTCGCCGTCGGCTTCGCGCCCCGGCAGCGTGTAGTACCAGATCGGAACGCGCGCGTGCGGCTGCTCGACCTCGCTGAACGGCCCCGCGACCAGCGTCACCAGGTAGGTCGCGTGCGGGACGTGCTGCTCGTAGCGGTAGACCGTCTCGGCATCCGTCTCCGTGCGCGAGACGAGCGCGCCGTTGGCGAGCGCGAAGTGCCCCTTCGGAACGATCACCGTCGCCGAGGTCGTCTGCTTCTCGGCCGGGTAGTCGAAGCACGGGAACCAGTAGCGCGCGTCGGAGTCCTGGCACTGCGTCCAGACGTGCTTCGGCTCACGCTCGATGAAGTAGATCCCGCGCTGCGGGTTCTCCACCACGTACTCTACCGAGAAGACCAGCTCGTGGCCGGCGCGCAGCGGCGGCTCGAGCTCCAGCTCCAGCTTCTCGCTGCTGGTGTGGAACGGCACCGCGCCGCCGTCGTCGCGCCGGACCGCGCGCACGTCGAGGTCGACCGCGTCGAGGACGAGCCGCGCGACGCCGTCCTCGATCGCGCGCACGCGCGTCGTGCACACGGCGTCGAGCCGCTTGCGCCCGATGTCGGGCTGCAGCCGCAGGTCGATGTGCACCACGTCGACGACCTTGTCGGGTCCGTACTGCGGGCGCGCGCCCGGCAGCGCAAAGGGGCGGTGATCGCTCAAATACCGGCTCCGTCGGTGAAGGTGGGATCGTCGTCGCATTGCAACGGCCGCGCGAACGCGATGGTTTCGAGCAGCGCGAGCCATTCGCCGTCGCCGACCGCCGGACGCAAGCGGCGAGCCGGCCGCGAGGCGCGCAGCGCGTCCTCCGGCCGCAGCGTGAAGCCGAAGCGGCGGTTCGCGAGCATCCGCTCGAACGCCGGATGACCGTACTCGATCAAGCCGATCTCGCGCTCGAGCTCCCAGCGCTGAATCGCGCCGGCCGGCGCGACGAACGCGAAGTGCGTGCAGTAGGGCAGGTACGCGGGCCACTTCCCGTCGGCGAGAAAGTCGGCGCGCGACGACTTCACCTCGTAGATGCGCACCTGGCGCGTGTAGCGCCCCAGCCCGATCACGTCGAACCGGCAGCCCGACCCGCCCGGCGAGAACTCCGTCGCGACGTACGGATAGCCCAGCCGCCGCATGCGTTCGCACGCCAGCGCGCGCAGCTCGGCGGTCGTCGTGCGCTTCCCCGCTGTCGCGGTCAGCGGAATGTAGTCGATCAACGCCGTGCGGTCCCTGAGGGCGGCGTCTCTTCCCAGCGCAGGATGCGCAGCGCGTTCGGCCGCGGATCGATGCACCAGGTCAAGAAATACCGCCGCGCCGGAACGGTGTGGCCGCTCGGATCCGTGTACGAGTACTCGAGGCCTGGCCCCGGCTCGACCGCCCGGCACGCTTCGTGCAGCCGGCGGTTGAAATCGGGCCGGCCCGGGTACGTCTCGGGCCGGCCTTTGACCGCGACCAGCGCCTCTTTGTCGACGAACAAGATGCGTTTGGGGTGCATGTCGGGATCGTACCAGTGCCTCGCTTCTTGGCCTTGCGCGTTGTACCCGACGAACACCGGCGGAATCCCGGCTTCGAAGTCCATCTGCGAGGAGAAGCCGTACCCGTCGGTCACCACGACCGCGTCGTTCGCGTCGGCCATCCGGCGCACGTCCTGCGCGAGCGGCCAGTAGGTGAAGATCTCGAACGGGCCGCTGTTGCGCAGCGACGAGCCGGTCGCGAGGAACTGGTGATAGAGCTGGCCGGGGAAAGCCGCCGCCACGAACAGGAACGGGATCAGCACCGCCGCCGGGACCGCGGCCGCCGTCGCCCACAGCACGCGCGCGCGGTGCGAGAGCGCTTCGAACGCGAGCCCCATCCCGACGCACAGCGAGACGAACGGCCCGAAGATCCAGTGCAGCTCGATCCGTTCGTGGAAGTTGAGAAGAACCAGCAGCGCGGCGAGCGGGATCGCGGTCCACGCGATCAGCGCGTTGCGCGGCCGCACCAGCACCATCAGTCCCGCGAGCCAAAGCCCCGGCGAGTACGCGCCGGCATTGGCCAACAAGTACGTGAACGGACGGTACCAGCGCGGCTCGGCCTGGTGGCGCTGCTGAAACGCGAACGCGAACGTCTCCCAGTGATGCGCCGCGTTCCACGCCAGGAACGGCGCGAACAGGATCGCCGCGACGACGAACGAGAGCGCCAGCCCTTCGCGCCACAGCGAGCGCCGCGGCGGCGCGGGCGCCCAGGCGACGATCCCGGCGATCAGCGCGAACGCGAACATCTTCGAGAGCAGCGCGAACGCGAGCGCGACGCCGAGCAGCAGGTAGTCGCGCCGCGCGTGCGTCTGCGAGGCGCGCACGGTCAGGTACAAGCACAGCGCCCAGCCCGCCATCAGCGGGCCGTCGGGCGTCGCCAGGACGAAGCCGACCGAGAGCAGCGGCGCGAGCGTCATCGCCAGCGCGGTCACCATCCCCGCGCGCTCGTCGCCGGTCAAGCGCTTCGCGGTCGCCGCCGCCGCGAGCGTCGCGACGACGCCGCACAGCAGAAACGGAAGCCGCAGCCAGAACGGGTTCGCCGTCACCCAATCGAACGGAAAGATCAAGTACGCCACCATCGGCGGATGATCCGCGTAGCCGAGCGCGAGGTGCTTGGCCCACTCCCAGTAGTACGCTTCGACGCCGGTGAGCGGCAGCTTCCACGCGGCGAAACCGCGCATCAACGTGACGAACGCGACGATGATCCAGGTCGCGTACTTCACTCGTGCGGCCTCGTCAGCCCACCGTTCACCCCGAGCACCATTCCGTTCAAGAACCCGTTCTCTTCCGCCGTTGCGAACAGCACCGCAGCCGCGACGTCTTCCCACGACCCCGCGTGTCCGGTCGGGTTCTTCGCCGGAATCGCCCGCGCCGCTCCCCGGTCGGCATCTTTGTCGCGGATGTCGCCCGGCTCGATCACGTTGACCGAGATGCCGTGCTCGGCTTCTTCGAGCGCGAGCGCCCGCGCGAAGGTGACCACGGCGGCCTTCGCGGCGCCGTAGAGCGCCAGCCCGCGCGCCGGCCGGGTCACCGACGAGCCGTTCATACCGAAGAAGACGAGCCGCCCGAAGCGCCGCGCGCGCATCCCGGGCAGCACGGCGGCGGCCAGCGCGACCGCCGAGCCGAGGTTCCCCTCGACCACGGCGCGGTAGTCGTCCGGCGCGCAGCGCTCGAAGCGCCGGATCGTCATCGGCCCGACCGCGTGCACGACGACGCCGAGCGGGCCGCGCACGGCCTCGACGTCCCGGACCAGCGCGGCGGCCGCACCGGGATCGGTGAGGTCGGCAGCGAGCGCCACCGCGCCGGGGTCGTAAGCGCGAACGAGTTCGAGCGTGCGGTCCGGCGGCGTCCCGCCCGGGCGGCACGTGAACGCGACCGGATGTCCGGCCCGCGCCAGCGCGACCGCGATCCCGCGTCCCAAGCCGGCCGCCGCGCCGGTGATCAGCGCGGCACGGGCGGTTCGGCCCGCGTCCGGGGCGGGCGTGGTCGGCGAGGACACCCGGACCGGGTGAGACGCGACACCCGCCGCGCCCTGCCCGGCTCGGCTGCGTCTACTGGACTTGGAGCTGCTCTTGGACCGGGGTCCCGGTCGCGCCGGTGTTCGGATCGGTCGCCTGGATCGCCATGATCAGCGACGTGCCGGACGGCGCCCCCGTGTTGATCTGCGTCTGGAACCGCCCGTTGCCGTCGGCGGTGACGGTCGAGCTGACGATGTTCCCGCCGTTCGCGCCGAGAATCGCGCCGATGATCCCGCCGATCGTCGTGCGGTTGGCGTTCGAGCCCACCTGCACGGTGACGCGCGCGCCCGGCGTCGTGCGGCCCGTGACGGTGAACGAGCTCGGGACGGTCGCACCGTTCCCGGGGTTGACGTTGAGGATCTGGCCGGCCGTCGCGCTCGAGGTGCCGGACGAGAATCGCCAGGCGCGGTTGAACGAGCCGCCGTTGCTGTCGGTGCCGGTGACGCGAACTTGGTGCTGGCCGGCCTGCAGCGGCGACTGCGGCGAGTACGTGAAGCCGCGCGGCGAGCGCGTCGCTCCGTTCGTCACGTCGGCGCCGTCGAGATAGATGTGAAGCGAGTTCGGGTCGACGGTGCCGCCGGCGAACGTCGCTTCGATCGTCGGCCGCCGCGCGCTGACGCTCTGGCCGCGCTGCGGCAAGGGATTGACGAGCGTGATCGCGCCGCCTTGTGCGTTCGGGTTCGGCACCGGGGTGATCGTCTGGTTCGGCGGGTTCTGCGCGACGTTGCCGTTCGTGCTGATCGCGACGATGCGGTTGGAGCCGTCGTAGTTCACCGTCGCACCGAGCGCTTGCGAGACGAAGCGCAGCGGAACGTACGTCGACGCACCGATGATGAACGGCGCGACGTCGATGTTCTGCTGCTGGCCGTCGACGGTCGCGGTCTGCGAGCCGATGCGCAGCGAGACGTTGTGGCCGCGGCCGCTGGCGTTGATGACGCCGCTTGCGTACACGACCGACGCGCCGAGGTTCTCGAACACGCCGCGCAGCGGCACGAAGACCCGTCCGGCGCGCTCGGTCGGCGCCGGGTTCAAGTTGAGCGTGTTGCCGTTTACTTGGACGGTGACGGGGCCGGCCGCAAATGCCGGCACCGAGAGCGCCGTCGCAAGAAATCCCGTCCCGGCGAGCACGGACAGACGTCGCGGTGAAAGAGCAAGCATCGAGTACGAGGACCTCCGTCAAAGCGTATTGCCGAAGGTCCCCTTACCCGTTCCCAGCGTTTTCTAAGAACCGCGCCCCTAGTCGCCCACGGCACCGGCGGGAACGCGCGGCGTCCCGATCGGGTCTTCCGAGCTCGGCCGGCGCTCGGCGCGCCGTGCGGCCCAGTCGGCGAACCAGCCGCCGATCCGGTTGACGGTGACGTACATCGCCGGGACGAGGAAGAGCGTGAGGAACAGCGAGCTCAGCAGCCCGCCGATCAGCACGATTCCCATCGACATGCGGATCTCGCCGCCTTCGGTGCGCCCGAGCGCGAGCGGCAGCATCCCGAAGACCATCGCCGCGGTCGTCATCACGATCGGCCGCAAACGCGTTCCGCCGGCGGTCACGATCCCTTCGGCATACGTCAGCCCGCGCTTGCGCAGCGTGTTGGCGTAGTCGACGAGGAGGATCCCGTTCTTCGCGACCAGGCCGAAGAGCATGATCATCCCGATGATCGAGAAGATGTTGAAGCTCTGGTGCATCAGCGCGAGCGCCAGCAACCCGCCGATCAGCGCGACCGGGATCGAGAACATGATCACGAACGGCGTCAGGAACGAGCCGTACAAGACGACCATCAAGCAGTAGATCAGCGCGATCGAGGTGAGGAGCGCGAGTCCCATGCTGTTCTGGAACTCTTCGAAGAGCTGCGAGTCGCCTTGCGTCGCAAGCTGCACGCCCGCGGGGAGGAAGCCCGGCGTCGCGAGCCGGCCGTTGACCTTTCCGATCACTTCGCCGAGCGTCGTCTTCGAGCGGTCGATGTCGCCGTTGACCGCAGCGACGCGCTCGCGGTCGACGTGCTGGATCTTTGTCGGCGCGCGGTCTTCGGTAAACGTCGCGACCGCCGCGAGCGGAACGAACGAGCCGTCACCGGCGCGCACCGGGATGCGGCGGATCTGCTCCAGCGAGTTCTTCGACGCGATCGGGTACTGCAGCCGCACGTCGACCAGCCCGTTCCAGGTGCGAACTTTCGTCACGACCGCGCCGCCGACCGCGACGCGCGCGGCGGTCGCCGCGGCCCCGGGCGAAACACCGAGCATCGCCGCCTTGGCCGGATCGATCCGCACGGTGAGATGCGGCGCCGCGTTCTCGGCTCCCGTCTGCACGTTCACGGTGCCGGGGAGCGAGCGGATGTACGCGGCGAGCTTGTTCGCCGCCTCGTCGATCGCGCCGTCCGGCCCCGAGAGCGTGTAGTTGATCGGCGCGCCGCTCCCGCCGCCGCCGCGCAGCGAGACCTGCACCTGCGCGCCCTTGGCGAGCGGCGGCGCGATCTTCCGCAGCTGCAGGAGCAGCGCGTCCTCTTCGGGCCGGTGATCCTTCTGCAGCGTGACGCGGATGATCCCGACGAAGCCGCCGGTCGTCGTGCCCCAGCCCGCCGGTTTGCGGCCGGAGGCCGAGCGCACGGTGTCGACGTGCGGAATCTTCAGCGCGGCGGAGTCGATGCGGTCGATCGCCGCTTGCGTGACGTAGAGCGGCGTCCCGGTCGGGAAGGTCAGCGTGATCGCGACCTGGCCGCGCTTCTCGTCGGGGAGGAACTCGCTCGGGATCGACGTCTTCGTCAGCGCAAGCGCGAACATCGCCGCGGCCGCCGCGGCGCATGCCAGCGCGGCGCCGGCGGACGCGCCGCCGTGCACCTCGATCCGAATCCCCGCGACGATGCGCTTTCCGTGCAAGCCGCGGCACAGCACGAACCACAGGATCGTCGCGACGGCCAGCGCACCGTCGATCCCCGCGATGAAGGTCATCGCCTGCGGGCCGGCCGGCAGCGTCAGCGCGTTCACGACGAACAGCGTGCTGAGCCAGAACGTCATCCAGCGGTGGCGCAGCGCGAGCGGCAGCGCGCGGTCGCGGTACCACGCCGTCAGCCGCTCGAACCCGTGCTGGAACCAGGCGAGATAGCGCGGCGGCGCCGCGCTGCGGCGCGTCACCGACCACTTCGCCGCCAGCATCGGCGTGAGCGTGAACGAGACGAACAGCGAGAACAGCGTCGCGACGGTCACGACGATGCCGAACTCTTGCATGTACTTGCCGACGAACCCGCTCAAGAACGCCAGCGGGAGGAACACGACCACGTCGACCAGCGTGATCGCGATCGCCGCGCCGCCGATCTCCGTGCGGCCGCTGATCGCCGCGTCACCCGGCGCCTGCCCCATGTCGCGGTGCCGGGTGATGTTCTCCAGCACGACGATCGAGTCGTCGACCAGGATCCCGATGATGAGCGAAAGCCCCATCAGCGACACGTTGTCGAGCGTCAGCCCCATGACGCGCATGACGACGAACGTCGCCAGCAGCGAGGACGGGATCGCGATCATCACCACGACCGCGTTGCGCCAGGCGTGCAGGAACAGCATCAACACCAGCGCGGTCAGGAAGATTCCTTCGAAGAGCGACTGCAGCACGCCGTTGAGCGAGGCTTGCGTGTAGTCGGCGGGCGCGAACAGTTCCTTGAACGTGATCTGCGGGTATTTGTCGGCGATCTTCTTCATCTCGGCGCGCGCGAGCGCCGTCGAGGCGATCTCGTCGGCGGCGATGTTGCGGTTGACGTCGATGAACAGCCCGGGCGCGCCGTTGATGTGCGAGATCGAGCGCTGCTCGGCGTGCCCGTCGACGACGCTCGCGACCGAGGCGACGTTCAGCGCCTTCTGCGCGCCGCCGGGGACGTTCAGCGGGATCGCGGCGATGTCGGCCGCCGAGTTGATCTCGGCGTGCACGGAGACGTCCCGCTCCAGCGTCGGCTTGTCGATCCGCCCGCCGGGGACGTTGGCGTTGTTCTGCGCGATCGCGCCCGCGACGTCGGCCAGCGAGGCGCCGGTGCCCATCAGCCGCAGCGGGTCGGCGTACACCTCGAACTCGCGCTGCGCCGCGCCGTAGAGGTCGGCGCCGGCGACGTTCGGGATGTGCTTGATCTCACCCAGGATGCGGTCGTTGACGACGTCGGCGAGCGCCGGACCGGTCATCGTCTTCGAGCTGAGCGCGTAGGTGAGGATCGCGTCCTGCGCGCCGTTCTTCTGGACTTGCGGCGGGTCGAGATCGCTCGGCATGTAGATGCGCGCGGTGTCGACGCGCCGCTGCACGTCGATCGCCGCGAAGTCGAGATCGGTGCCGAGCTTGAACTGCACGACGACGACCGCGAAACCGTCCTGCGCGGTCGCGGTCATCTGGTCCAGGTGCTCGATCCCGTCGAGCTGGTCTTCGATCGGCTTGACGACGAGCCGCTCCATCTCGGCCGGCGAGGCGCCGGAGTACCCGGCGAACACGAGCACGATCGGGTAGGCGACGTTCGGCTGCGCGTTCTTCCCGAGCGCCCGGTACGAGAGCGTTCCAAAGGCGGCCAGGGCGATGAAGAACATCGCGACGATGATGGGGCGCTGAATCGAAAAACGCGTCAACCACATGCGGCAGCCGTCCTCTCGCCGGATCGCACCGAATTACGGAGCGGCCGTTCTCGGTGTTTCCGGCGGTTCCCTTAATTTTACAGTTGATGAACGAACCGTGGCCCGGAAGACTGCCCAAAAGACCCGAGAGCCCCGGCCGGCGGCCGAGGCTCTCGGTGGACGCCGGGTCTACTCGTTCGCCACTCCGGCGGGGACCGGAAGCGGGCTCAGCGGCACCGCGGCCGGGTGCGCCGGCTGGGCACGGCGTCCCGATCGCTCGACGAACCAGCCGTTGACGCGGCTCGCGGTGACGTACATCGCCGGGACGAGGAAGAGCGTGAGGAACAGCGAGCTCAGCAGCCCGCCGATCAGCACGACCCCCATCGACTGCCGGATCTCGCCGCCCTCGGTGTGCCCCGTCGCCAGCGGCAGCATCCCGAAGACCATCGCCGCCGTGGTCATCACGATCGGGCGCAGCCGCGTCCCGCCCGCGGTGAGGATCGCCTCGATCGCGGTTAGCCCGCGCTTGCGCAGCGTGTTGGCGTAGTCCACCAGCAGAATTCCGTTCTTCGCGACCAGGCCGAGCAGCATCACCATGCCGATCCCCGAGAAGATGTTGAACGTCTGGTGCGTGAGCCCGAGCGCGAGCAGCGCGCCGATGATCGCCACCGGGATCGAGAACATGATCACGAGCGGCGTGACGAACGAGCCGTACAGCACGACCATCAAGCAGTAGATCAGCAAGAACGAGGTGATCAGCGCGAACGCCATCGAGGTGAGGAACTCGAGGAAGAACTTCGAGTCGCCCTCGGTGCCCAGCGTGACGCCGGCCGGGAGGAAACCGGGCGTGCGCAGCTGCGCGTTGACCTTCCCCATGACCTCGCCGAGCGTCGTCTTCCCGTGGTCGATGTCGCCGTTCACGCGCATGACGACCTGGCGGTCGACGTGCTCGATCTTGGTGGGCGCGCGGTCGAAGGTGAACGTCGCGATCTCGCCGAGCGGGATCATCGAACCGTCGCTCGCGCGCACCGGGATGCGCCGAATCTCGTCGATCGAGTTGCGCTGCGAGACCGGGTACTGCAGCAGCACGTTGACCAACCCGTTCCAGGTGCGGACCTTGGTCGCGACGACGCCGCCGACGGCGGTGCGCGCCGCGATCGCCGCGGCGCCCGGCGAGACGCCGAGAATCGCGGCGCGCGCCGGATCGATCCGCACGGTGAGGTGCGGCGCGCCGGCGGAGGCGCCGGTCTGCACGTTGACAGTCCCCGGGATCGAGCGGATGTAGGCGGCGAGCTTGTCGGCCGCCGGCCCGATGACGTCACCCGGCCCCGAGAGCGTGAACGAGATCGGCAAGCCGCTCCCGCCGCCGCCGCGGCCCGAGATCGTCATCTCCGCGCCCTTGACGACGGGCGGCAGCAGCTTGCGCAGCTTCTCGACGACCGCGTCCTGCTCGCGCCGCTTGTCCTTGCGCAGAGTGATGTTGAACGTGCCGACGAAGCCGCCGTCGGTCGAGCCCCAGCCGTCGGGCTTGGTCCCTGCATAGGTGCGGACCGTGTCGACGTACGTGAAGTTCTTCATCACGACGTTCTCGATCCGCACCAGCGTCGCTTCGGTCGTTGCGAGCGGCGTTCCGACGGGGAACGTCACGTCCCCGTGGATCTGCCCCGTCTTCTGATCCGGGACGAACTCGGCCTGAACGCCCAGGTTCAGCATGGCGAGCGCGCCCATGAACGCCGCCAGCCCGAAGCACGCCAGCGCGCCGCGGACGGAAGCGCCCGCGTTCAGCGCGCGCACGCGCAGCATCCGCGCGAGCGGAATCCACGCCAGCGTGATCAGCGCGAAGACGGCGTCGAGGGCCGCGAGCGCGAGGATGCCCTGCTTTCCGGCCGGAAGCGCCACCGCGTTCACCACCAGCAGCATGCTGAACCAGAACGTCATCCAGCGGTGGCGCAGCGCGAGCGGGAGCGCGCGGTCGCGGTACCACGCGATGGTGCGCTCGAACCCGACTTGGAACCACACCAGATACCGCGGCGGGGCCGACGAGCGCCGCAGCACCGACCACTTCGCGGCCAGCATCGGCGTGAGCGTGAACGAGACGAACAGCGAGAACAACGTCGCGACGGTGACGACGATCCCGAACTCCTTCATGTACTGGCCGACGAACCCGCTCAAGAACGCCAGCGGCAGGAACACCACCACGTCGACCAGCGTGATCGCGATCGCCGCGCCGCCGATCTCGGTTCGGCCGCTGATCGCCGCGTCCCCGGGCGCCTGTCCCATGTCGCGGTGTCGCGTGATGTTCTCCAGGATGACGATCGAGTCGTCGACCAGGATCCCGATGATGAGCGAAAGCCCCATCAGCGAGACGTTGTCGAGCGTCAGGCCCATGACGCGCATGACGACGAAGGTCGCCAGCAGCGAGGACGGGATCGCGATCATCACGACCGCCGCGTTGCGCCAGGCGTGCAGGAAGAGCATCAGCACCAGCGCGGTGAGGAAGATCCCTTCGAAGAGCGACTGCAGCACGCCGTTGAGCGAGGCTTGCGTGTAGTCGGCAGGCGCGAACAGCTCGTGGAACTCGATCTGCGGGTACTTCGCTTCGATCTTCTTCATCTCGGCGCGCACGATCTTGGTCGAGCCGACCTCGTCCGAGGTGATGGTGCGGTTGACGTCGAGGATCAGCCCCGGCGCGCCGTTCATGTGCGAGATCAAGCGCTGTTCCTGGTGCGTGTCCGCGACCTGCGCCACGTCGCCGACGGTCAGCGACTTCTGCGCGCCGCCCGGCACGGTGACCGGGATCGCGGCGATGTCCTCCGCCGAGTTGACCTCAGCGTGGACGGAGACGTCGCGCTCGAGGGTCGGCTGGTCGATCCGCCCGCCCGGAACGTTGGCGTTGTTCTGCGAGATCGCGTTGAACACGTCGGAGAGCGTCGCGTTCGCGCCCATCAGCCGCAGCGGGTCGGCGCGCACGTCGAACTCGCGCACCGCGGCGCCGCTCAAGTCCACCGTCGCGACGTTCGGGATGTGCCGGATGTCGGAGATGACGCGGTCGTTCATCACGTCGGCGAGCGCCGAGGCGGTCATCGTCTTGGAGTCGATCGCGTAGGTGATCACCGGCGCCTCGGCGCCGTTCTTGATCACCTGCGGCGGGTCGAGGTCGTTCGGCATGAAGACGCGCGCCGTGTCGACGCGGCGCTGCACGTCGATCGCCGAGAAGTCGAGGTCGGTCCCGAGCTGGAACTGCACGACGACGACCGCCGAGCCTTCCTGCGCGGTGGCGGTCATCGTGTCGAGGTGCTCGATCCCGTCGATCTGGTCTTCGATCGGCTTGATGATCAGCCGCTCCATCTCGGCCGGCGAGGCGCCGGGATAGCTCGCGACGACGACGACGACCGGAAAGTTGACGTTCGGCTGCGAGTTCTTGCCGAGATTCAGGTACGAGATCGTGCCGAAGGCGGCCAGCGCGATGAACAGCATCGCGACGATGATGGGCCGTTGAATGGAAAAGCGCGTCAACCACATGATCGAAGGACCGTCCCTCTCTGCGCCGGTCGCCCGAAACTACGAAACCAGGAGTCCCGATGTTTCGCGCCCGACCGCGGCAGACGGAAAAAACCCGGGTCTAAGCCCGGGCCCGAACGTCGCTGGTGCGCGAGACTGGATTTGAACCAGCACGGGATCGCTCCCGCTAACCCCTCAAGCTAGTGCGTCTACCAATTCCGCCACTCGCGCACGGGGCCACGGATCGGCCTGAGCCGGGTCCGCAACCACAGGAGTGTAGGCCATCGGCGCCCCGCGCGCAATAGGCGCGTTCCGGCGGGATAATCCTCCGTCAAATGGCTTGATCCGAACGAGGTTCTCGGTTATAACTGAGACTGAGAACCGGTATCACCCTGGAAGGAACGCGAGCCGAACACCGTGTCGACGCCGCCTGTCAGCAACGATCAGCCGCTGCCGCCGAACTACCGGACGGTCCTCGACGTCGTTGAGGAAGCCGGGCCGGGCAGCCATCTCACGGCTCAGCAGATTTGGGTTCGGGCCCGGGCGCGCCAGCCGCGGATCGGCTTCGCCACGGTGCACCGCGGGCTGATCCGGCTGCACGAGCTGGGCGCGGTGATGAAGATCGACGTCCCCGGCGAAGCCTCGGCGGTCTACGAGCCTGCCGCCAGCCCGCACGCGCACTTCCGCTGCAGCCGCTGCGGGCTGCTGACCGACTTCGACTTCGCCGTCCCTACGGAGACGCTGCGCGCGCTCGCCGAGCGCCAAGGCGTCACGATTGAGCACGAGACCGTCACCTTCACCGGCCGCTGCAAAAGCTGCCGCTGAGCCGCGCGTCGTTGCCACCGTGCCCGCTCGCGGGACGGTCTATCAGAGCGTGAACAAGATTGAGAAGACCGCTGCCGAGTGGCGGGCGGAGTTGGCGCCCGAGCGATATGCGGTGCTGCGGGAGGGCGCGACGGAGCGGCCGTTCAGCGGGGCGCTCTACCATAACCACGACGAAGGGACGTACGCCTGCGCGGCGTGCGGCAACACGCTCTTCTCCTCGGCGACGAAGTACGAGAGCGGGAGCGGGTGGCCGAGCTTCTGGGCCCCGGAGGACCGCGCGAACGTCGAGCTCATCGAAGACCGCTCGCACGGGATGGTCCGCACGGAGGTCCGCTGCGCGCACTGCGGCTCGCACCTGGGGCACCTCTTCGACGACGGCCCGGCGCCCACGGGCCAGCGCTACTGCATGAACTCGCTCGCGCTGGAGTTCGCTCCGAAGCGCGAGGGCTGAACCTCTGCGGGCCTTTCCTCGACGCATCGGTGTGGAAGGGCAATGAGCGACGCCGACGACCGCCGCCTGCTGGAACGAATCGCACGCCGTGACCGGGTCGCGTTCGAGACGTTCTTCCGCGCGCACGGGTCGGCGGTCCACCGGTTCGTCCGCGATCTCGTGCGCGACGACGGTCTTGCTGAGGAATTGACGAGCGACGTGATGGTCGAGGTTTGGCGGAGCGCCGCGAAGTACGGCGGCCGCTCGCGCGCCCGGACCTGGGTGTTCGGGATCGCGCATCACAAGGCGATCGACGCGCTGCGCAAGCGGCGCGTGACGCTGCTTCCGCTCGACGCGCTGCTCGGCGCCGCGAGCGACGCCGAGTCGCCCGAAGCCGCTGCGCTGCGCGCCGACGAACGGCGGCGGCTCGACGGCGCGCTCGCCTCGCTCAGCCCCGAGCACCGCGCCGTCCTCGAGCTGACCTACGTCGAGGGCTTCTCGCAAAAAGAGATCGCCGAGGTCGTCGACTGCCCGCTCGCGACCGTCAAGACGCGCGCGTTCTACGCGAAGCAGCGGCTGCGCGACGCGCTCGCGACCGCGGAGCACCCGCGATGACAAACAAGCACGAGATCGCCGAGCTGCTGCCGTTCTACGCGAACGGCACCCTGGAGCCGGACGAGCGCGCGCGCGTCGAAGCCGAGCTTGCGAGCTGCACGGACTGCGCGGCCGAACTGCGCGACCTCGAAGCGCTCGGCGCCTCGCTGCAAGCGCGCGCCGCCGCGGCGCCGCCGGTGCCCGAGCGCGTGCTCGACGAAGCGCTGGCGCGCATCGCGATGCCGCCGGCGACGCGCGCCGCGACGCGGCTGCAAACCGCTTGGTGGGGAACGCCGGCGCGCTATGCGACGGCAGCGGCGCTCGTCGTCGGCTTCAGCGCGGCCGCGTTCGCGGCGTACCACGACCACGAAGCGAACGTCGCCAGCGACACGCAGGGGATCACGGTCGCGCACGACGCGAACACGACGACGATCTTCCGCGTCACGCCGGGTCCGGAAAACGCCTCGCAAGCGCAGCGTGTAGCGCGTCTTCCGGCTGCACCGCCCGCGGCGGTCGACGCGCACAAAGCCACCGAATCGGCGCGGACCGTGCCGAAGCAGCCGCGGCTCGCCAAGAAGGCGCGCCTCGCGCTGCTGGTGCGCGACGTCGAAGGCTCGCTCAAAGCGGTGCGCGCAACGGTGGGCGCGGCGGGAGGCGACGTCATCTCCCTGGCCGACGCGACGCCGGCGAGCGCGGACACGGTGCACGAAGCGCAGCTCTCGGCCGAAGTCCCGGCCGCGCGTCTCGACGAGACGCTCGACCGGCTGGCGGCGCTCGGCGCGGTGCAGAACCGCGCGATCGACGCCGAAGACGTCAGCGGCGCGATCGTCGACGAAGAGGCGCGGCTGCGCAACCTGCGCCGCGAAGAGACCGACTTGCGCAAGCTGATGGACAAAGGCGGCAAGGTCGACGAGATCCTCACCGTCCAGCAGAACCTCAGCGACGTGCGCGGTCAGATCGAGCAGCTCGACGCGCAGCACCAGAACGATCTGCACCGGGTGGCGACCAGCACGATCGACGTCTCGCTCGCCGAAGACCGCCCAAACTCCGCGCCCGCGAAGCCGGGGCCGACCGCGCGCATCGACGGCGCCTGGCACGGCGGCCTGAACGCGCTCGCCGACACCGTGGTGTCGCTGCTCAGCGCGCTCGCGTTCTGCGTCGCCTTCGCGCCGGTTCCGCTCGCGCTCGCCGGCGCGGTCTGGTTCGCTACGCGACTCTGGCGCGCGCGCGCCACCGCGACGTAATCGAGCGCATCCCGCCGAGCCACGCCGGCGGGGTGCGGTCGGGCTGCGCGCTCGCCGCCGCGCGGACGAGCGGCGGCAGGACGGTGATCTCCGCCGGGTCGACGATCGCGCGCGTCTGCGCGCGGCGCCGCGCCATCCGGTCGGCCGCGTCGCTACGCACGAACGGGCGCAGCCGGTCGAACTCTTCGGTCCAATCGGCTTTGGGAGGTGCGTACCGGAGCGGCGCGTCCGTAACGTCGAGGTGCTGCGGCGTCCAGTGCGCAGAGACTTCGACGGGATTTCCGTGGCTCGGCCGTTCCATCGCGACCTCCTGGTGCGGCGACCTGCCGCACGTGAATTATTTCCACTTCGGAAACGGCCAAACGACCGTCCGAAGTTCCGCTGGTCACACTACCGAGGCGCGCTGCTACTGTGCGTTCGGGTCGAGCGCGTCGCGCAGGCCGTCGCCGAGATAGTTGATCGCGAGCACGGTGACCAAGATGCACAGGCCGGGGAAGACCGCGGCCCACGGCGCTTGCGTCATGTTCGACTGCGCGTTGGCCAGCATGTTGCCCCACGACGCGGTCGGCGGCTGGATTCCGAAGCCGAGGAACGAGAGCGTCGACTCCAGGATGATGACGTTGGCGACCTCGAGCGTCGCCTGCACGATGATCGGCGCGACGGCGTTCGGGAGCAGGTGCCGGAAGATGATCCGCCCGTCCTTGTTCCCGAGCGCGCGTGCCGCCTCGGCGAACTCCCGCTCGCGCAACGAAAGGAACGAGGCGCGGACGAGCCGCGCGACCGAGGGCCACGAGATCAGCCCGATGATGATGACGATCGTCGCGAAGTTCAGCGCCGCCTTGTTCGAGGTGGCGGCGACGATCGCGGTCAGCACCAGCAGCAGCGGCAGAAGCGGGATCGAGAGCACGACGTCGGTCGCGCGCATGATGATGAAGTCGATCCAGCCGCCGTAGTAGCCGGAGATGGCGCCGAGCACGGTCCCGATCGAGATCTCCATGATCACCGCGAACAGCGCGACGGTCAGCGAGATGCGCGCCCCGAACATCAGCCGGGCGAGCAGGTCGCGCCCGTTCTCGTCGGTGCCGAGCAGGTGGCCGGCGGTGCCGGGGGCGAGCGGATAGCCCTGCCAGTGGACTTGGTCGATGAAGTTCGGATCGGCCCAGCCGACGGCAGCGGCGAGCTGGTTGGCGAAGATCGCGAAGAGCGCCATCAGCGCGATCACGACGGCACCGATCAGCGCGATCTTGTGGCGGCGGAAGCGGCGCCAGACGGTGTTGCGCGAGATCGCAACCTCGTCGGCGGCGGCGAGATCGGACGGTGTGATCGGAAGCGTTGCTGCCATCGGTGTTCGTCCTTCTCTAGGTGTACTTCACGCGCGGGTCGAGCCACGCGTAACAGACGTCGGCGATGAGGTTGAACAAGACGACCAGGAACGACGAGAGCATCATGTAGCCCATCAGCAGCGCGAAGTCGAACTGGCCGAGCGCGTTGTAGAACAGCCGCCCCATGCCCGGCCAGGCGAAGATCGTCTCGGTGACGACCGCGCCGCCAACCAGGCCGGGAAGCGAGAGCGCAACGACGGTGACCAGCGGGATCAGCGCGTTCTTCAGCCCGTGCTTGAGGATGACGGCGGTCCGCGAGACACCTTTGGCCTGGGCCGTGCGCATGTAGTCGGTGCGAATCACCTCCAGCATCGAGCTGCGCATGAAACGCGACCACTGCGCGATGAACAGGAGCGACAGAACGACCGTGGGCAAGATCAAATGTTGTATTCGGTCGCCGAAGTCGAAGGTGTCGGAGGTCGAGAGCCCGGCCGAGGGCAGCGAGAACTTGTATCCGAACGCGGTGATGCCGACCACCGAAAACGCGAGCTGCATCATCAGCCCGAACCAGAACACCGGCATCGACTGCCCGAAGAAGGCGAGCGTGGTGACCGTGTAGTCGAGCCAGGAGTACTGCTTGACGGCGCTGATGATCCCGGCCGTCACCCCGATCGCGATCGAGAAGACGAACGCGCAGCCCATCAGGGTGACCGTCGCCGGCAGCCGGTCGAGGATCGCCTGGATGACGGGTTCCGAGTTCGACATCGACCAGCCGAAGTCGCCCGACAGCACGCGCAACAGCCACCTGAAGTACTGGACGTACGGCGGCTGGTCCAGGCCGAGATTGTGCTTGAGCCGGATGATGTCTGCTTGGGTGATGTGGGGGTTCTGGAGGTACGGCGTCAGCGGACCGCCCGGCGCGGCCTGCAGGATCGAGAACAGGATCACCGAGACCAGCAAGAGGATCGGGATGTTCTGCAGCGTTCGGCGGACGACGTAAGTGAACAGCGGAGGACCTCCCCAGGGCGAGCCGACGCGAGTTCCGGCCGGGGAACGCGGTTTCCTCGGGAAATCGCTGCCGCGTCTCTGTCTTATCTGTCTTAGACGAGGAAACGCTCAGGCGGCGGCCGCGGTTCGCAGCTTCAGGATGCGGCGCGCTTCGGCGGGGGTCGCGACGGGACGGCCGAGCTCCTCGGCGATCCGGACCACGCGCGCCACCAGCTCCTCGTTCCGCGCGAGCCGGCCCTTGCTGTAGTAGAGGTTGTCCTCGAGCCCGACCCGCACGTGACCGCCCATCGCCACGGCGACCGTCGCCAGCGGCAGCTGCATGCGCCCGATCCCCGCCACCGACCAGGTGCAGCCCGCGGGCAGCGCGCGGACGCAGTCGATCAGGTTCTCGACCGAGGCGTCGAGCCCGCCGGGGACGCCCAGGACGAAGTCGGCGTGGGCGGGGAGGCGGATCGTCCCCTCGGCGGCGAGCCGCTTGGCGTTCGAGAGGTGGCCGAGGTCGAAGATCTCCAGCTCGGGGGTGACCCCGAACTCGTCGAGCTTCGCCGCGATCCCGCGCATGATCGGGAAGCTGTTCTCGAAGACCTCGTCGCCGAAGTTCACGGTGCCGCAGGTCAAGGTCGCCATCTCCGGCCGCAGCACGAGCGGCGCCGCGCGCTCCTCCGACGTCATCCCGATCGCCCCGCCGGTCGAGAACTGCACGATCAGATCGCTCGCCGCCCGAATCGCCTCGTACGCCGCCCGAAACCGCGCGACGTCGTGCGTGTTCGTCCCATCGTCGTTCCGGCAGTGCACGTGCACGACGCTCGCCCCCGCCTCGCGAATCGCCCGCGCCGTCTCCCCGAGCTGCTGCGGCGTGACCGGCAAATACGGCGTCTGCTCCGGCATGACTTCCGCCCCGACCGGCGCGACGGTGATGATCAAAGGGTCCACGCAAAATCTCTTCTCTTTCACCCCAATCCCCGCCCTCATACGCCTGCCGTCGGAGAGGCCACTCGCGTAAGCGTGCCTGCGTTCGGGGCGGCACGCCCCGAACGCCGCCCCAATCTCACCAGACGGATGGATCGAGGGCATCGCGCAAGCCGTCGCCGAGCAAGTTTACGCCCATCACGGCGATCATGATGGCGAGGCCGGGGAAGAGGGCGGTCCACCAGGCGGTGTCGAGATACTGGCGGCCGTCGGCGAGCATGCCGCCCCAGGACGGGGTCGTGGGCGGGACGCCGAGACCGAGGAACGAGAGCGACGACTCCAGCACGACCGCGCGCGCGATCTCGAACGTGCCGAGGACGATCGCGGCGGAGGCGACGTTCGGAAGCAGGTGGCGGGCGAGGATGCGCGGCGGGGCGGCGCCGGCAGCTTCGGCGGCGAGAACGAACTCGCGCTCGCGCAGGCTCATCGCTTCGGCTCGCACGACGCGCACGTACTGCACCCACGAGGTCAACCCGATCGCGGCGATCACGGTCCACAAACCGGGGCCGACGACCGCGACGATCGCGACCGCGAGCAGCACGAGCGGGAAGGCGAGTTGGACGTCGGTTATGCGCGCGATGATCGCGTCGACCCAGCCGCGGCGGTAGCCCGCCAGCAATCCGGCCGTCACACCGATCGTTCCGCCGATCGCAACGACCGAAATCCCGACGATCACCGAGACGCGCGCGCCCCAGATGATGCGCGCCAGCAGATCGCGGCCCAGGTTGTCGGTGCCGAGCGGATGCGCGTGCGTTCCGCCGGCGATCCACATCGGCGGCTGCAGCGTCGCGGCGAGGTCTTGCGCGTTCGGGTCGGCGCGCGCGATCCACGGCGCGAAGAGCGCGCACACGACCACGATCGCAACGATGACCACACCAATCAGCGCCGCCGGGTTGCGCGCGAGCCGGCGCAGCGACGCGGTGCGTCTCCCAACGAAGGGCGCATCGTCGGCCGGTGCCGCTGGCGATGCGAGCGCCGTGGTCACCATCACGCGTACCGGATGCGCGGGTCGAGGACCGCGTACAGCAGGTCGACGACGAGGTTCAGCAGCACGAACGTCGTCGCGGCGATCAGCACCACCGCTTCGACGACCGGGAAGTCGCGCTCGAAGACTGCCTGCACCGCCAGCCGCCCGACGCCGGGCCAGGCGAACACCGTCTCGGTGATGATCGCGCCTGAAAGCAACGTCCCCAATTCGACGCCGAGCTGCGTCACGATCGGGAGCAGCGCGTTGCGCAGGCCGTGCCAGAGCGTCACGCGCCGAAACGTCAGGCCTTTCGCGCGCGCGGTCCGCAAGTAGTCGGCCGCGAGGACTTCGAGCATCGCGGCGCGCGTCAGGCGCATGATCTTCGCCGTCGAGAAGAAACCGAGCGTCGCGGCCGGCAGGATCAAGTTGTGCCAGTCGCCGATCCCGCTGGCCGGAAACCAGCCCAGCCGCACGGCGAAGAACAGGATCAGCATCAGGCCGATCCAGTACGTTGGTGCGCTCTGCCCGATCAGCGCGATCACGCGCGCGACGTAGTCCACCCAGGTGCGCGGCCTCAGTGCCGACAGAATCCCCGCCGGAACGCCGACGAGCACGACGATCAGAAACGCGCTGCTCGCGAGCAGCGCCGTCGCCGGCAGCCGCTGCAGCGCGAGCGCCATCGCCGGCTCTTGATGCCGCAGCGACAAGCCCAGGTCGCCGTGCGCGGCCGCCGCCGCAAACGACGCGAACTGCACGATCAGCGGCCGGTCGAAGCCCTGCTCGTGCCGGAACGCCTCGATCTCCGCCTTCGTCGCCTCCGGCGGCATCATCACGCTCGCCGGATCGCCGGTCAAGTGCAGGATCAAGAACACCACGCTCGCGACGCCGATCAGCGCCCACAGCGCGCCGAGCGCGCGCCGGGCGAGGTACGCGCTCACGCTACGTCAACGACATCTCGTAGGCGCGAATCCACTCATCGCCGCGCGGGTGCCAGCGCAGCCGCTTCGAGGTCGCGTAGAGGTCTTCGTACTGGAACATCACGATCCACGGCGCGTCGTCGTGCAGAATCGTCGCGATCTGCTTGTAGAGGGCCTTGCGTTTGGCGACGTCGAGCTCGCCGCGGGCCTGATCGGCGAGCTTGTCGATCTCCGGGTTGCCGTAGCACGAGAGCGGCGCGGACGAGGTGAACAGCGCGGTGATCACACCGTCCGCGTCGGCCGACGGCTGGTTCCAGCCCAGCTCGTAGAGCGGCGTGAGGGCGCGCTTCCCCACCATGCTGGAGTACGACACCCACTCTTGCGGCTTCACCGTCGCCGTGATCCCGACCGATTGCAGTTGCCCGGAGACGGCCTCGGCGACTTCACGGTCGCGGTTGTAGCGGCCGATCGGCGCGTTGATCACCAGCGAGATCCCTTTGCCGTCGGGATACCCGGCTTTCGCGAGCAGCGCTTTGGCTTTGGCAAGGTCGTGCTTGTAGCCCGGTACGCTCGGATCGTAGCCGAAGTAGTTGGGCGGGATCGG
>JAFAKB010000048.1 GCA_019235885.1 Candidatus Eremiobacterota bacterium
TGCGCATGTAGGCTTCGCCGCGGACGTCGATGTGGCGCGGCGGCGTGCCGCGCAGCGTCAGCGGGATCGCCTTGATCGTGCGCAGGTTGGCGGTGACTTCTTCGCCGGTGCTGCCGTCGCCGCGCGTGCCGCCCGCGGTGAGCCGGCCGTTGTCGTAGCGCAGCGACATGGCGAGGCCGTCGATCTTCAGCTCGCAGGTGTACGCGACGTCGCCCTGCACGCCGCCGAGCTTGCGCACGCGCGCATCGAACGCGGTCAGCTCGTTCTCGTCGAACGCGTTCGCCAGCGAGAGCATCGGCCGCGCGTGCACGTACGGCGGAAATCCGCTCGCCGGCGTGCCGCCGACCCGCTGCGTCGGCGAGTCGGGCGTGCGAAGCTCGGGATGCGACTCCTCCAGGTCGATCAGCTCGCGCAGCAGCATGTCGTAATCCGCGTCGCTCACCTGCGGATCGTCGAGCACGTGATACCGGTAGTTCGCCTCGTCGATGCGCGCGCGCAGCTCGCGCGCGCGCTTGCGGTAGTCTCTTACCGCCACGGTTTGGGGGTGGCGACTTGGACCGGGTAGCCGTCGGGATCGGCGATCACCGCGATCCGGCCGAAGCTCTCGTCGTGCGGCTCCTGGAGGACCGTCACGCCCGCGGTGCGCGCGTCGGTGACGAACTTGTCGACGTCGTCGACGTGGAAGCCGAGCTGCAGCGAGCCGGGCTTCACCGTGAGACTCTCGCTGGCGGGGTGCAAGCCCAGCATTCGGCCGTCGCCCAGATCGAAGTCGATCCAGTGCGGCGCGGCGTCGGTGCCGAGCTTGAGCTCCAGGATGTTCTTGTAGAAGCGTTTGCTGCGTTTCAAGTCGGAGCAGACGATCATCGCGAGCGCGAACGTGGCCACGCCCGGGGCTTCGACGGGCGCGGCGCAGGTCCGCCGCCCGCCGCGGCGAGAAAGCGCGAGTGGCGTATGCTCGCCCGCCGCACGTTCGTCGCCGCAAGCGCCGCCCTGCTCGCCGCAGGCGCGCCGTCGCGCGCGCTCGCGTTCGTCGGGACGGAGACGTCCGGCGTGCCGCACACGCCGCAGGGGCAAGCGCGCACGACGCTCGACGCGGTCGCCGTAATAGCCGCGACGCACCTCGAGGTGCGCACTGCGTGGCGGCCGCCGTCCGTCTTTCCGGAAATCGCGCCGGTCGCATACTATCCGGGCCGCGGAGCGGACCCGCGCTATCCGGATGAGGTCGTCGTGTGGCTGAACCCCGATCACCCCGAGCTGATCAGCCCGCGCGTCTCGCGGCTCACCGACGAGATCCCGCTGTTCACCGAGCTCCTTCTGGCGTCGGTCGACGTGCGCGCGAGCGGCTTGCCGTCGCTCGGGCTCGAGAGCCTCGATCCGGTGAAACGCCGCATCCTGGCGACGACGCACGCCTCGGACGCCGCGGTGATCGCGAAGTACTCGCCGTACCCGCCGGTCGACGACGCGGAGTTCGCACGGCGCGCGTTCGCGTTCGCGGTGCTGCGGCAGATGACGCCCGGGATCGGCGGCGTCGCGCCGATAGAAGTTCCGGCGTCCGTGATGCCGCGCGAGGAACCGCTCGCGGCGTACGTCGGGCGCTACGCCGACGCGCGCGCGCCGCGCGGCCGGGGCGTCATCCATATCGTCGGCACCTCCGTGCCGGAGTCGCCGGGCGGCTCCGAAGCGTGGGTCCGCGCGTTCGTGCTCGCGACCGCGGACCGGCAGCCGGCCGACAGCGCGGTAAAACGCGCGTACGAAGCAGCGCGCGCGCAGGACGAAGCCTCATCCGGCGATCATTACGCGGCCAGACGCGCGTTCGCGGCCCCGTACGTCACCCAAGTCGCCGCGCTCTTCGGAAGGTAACCAGGATGCAAACCGATTCGTCAGCCACCGCCGCGAAGCGACGCGCGTTCCGCGCGCTGCACGACGGGCCCGCGCTGTTCGTCATCCCGAACGCTTGGGACGTGATCACCGCGCGCGTCTTCGAGGAGGCGGGGTTCCCGGCGGTCGCGACCTCGAGCGCCGCGCTCGCGAACTCGCTCGGTTTTCCGGACGGCAGCGCGCTCGACGTCGACCTGCACCTCTCCACGCTCGAGCGGATCGTGCGCGCCCTCGACGTGCCGCTCTCCGCCGACGTCGAGAACGGCTACGCCGACGAGCCGGCGGCCGTCGCGTCGTTCATCGAACGGCTCGCGCAAACCGGCGTCGCCGGATACAACCTGGAGGACACCGTGCACGAGCACGAGCTGTACCCGCTCGACCTCGCCGTCGCGCGCGTTCGCGCCGCGCGCGCCGCCGAGCCGGATTTGTTTCTCAACGCGCGCACCGACATCTATCTCGGCGGAATCGGGCCGGAGGCGACGCGCTTCGAGCGCACCGTGGAACGCCTGCGTGCGTTCGCCGACGCCGGCGCCGACGGCGTCTTCGTCCCGGGCGTGATGGACGCCGAGACGATCGGCAAGCTCGCCGCCGCGTCGCCACGCCCGCTCAACGTGCTCGCCGGACCGAAGTCGCCCAACGCCAAGACGCTACACGCGCTCGGCGTCCGCCGCGTCAGCGTCGGGTCGTGGCCGGGCCGGCGGATCCTCGGCGTCCTGCGCGAGATCGCGCGCGAGCTGCGCGAGGACGGCACGTTCACCTTCATCCGCGAGCCGATCATGTCGTACGCCGACGCCAACGCGCTCGTGCGACCGCGTTCGTAAGCGCTACGTCGCGTTCTTGACCGCTTGGTAGATCGTCAGGAAGGCTTTCGCGGTCGCCTGATCGTCCCAGTCGCCGCTGTGGTTGTCGAGCATCGAGGCGGTGAGCTGGGCGGCGATCTGCTTGAGCTGGATCTCTTGGTCGGGCGTAATCATGCGCCTAGACTTCGACCGGGACGCGCTCGCGGCTGCCGTTCTTCGTGAGGTCGTCGAGCGTTTCGAAGTTCGCGCTCTCCAGCTCGGCGATTCGCTCAGCGCTGACACGAACGCGCCCCTTCGCGCGCTCGTCGGCGAGGACGCCGCGCAGGTGCTCGCCCGTGTACGAGCGCGGGTTCGCGGCGATCTCCTCGGGGGTGCCGACCGCGACGATCGTGCCGCCCTTGTCGCCGCCTTCGGGACCGAGGTCGATCACGTAGTCGGCGGTCTTGATCACGTCGAGGTTGTGCTCGATGACCAGCACCGTGTTCCCCATCCCGACCAGCCGCTGCAGCACGTCGAGCAGCTTGTGGATGTCGGCGAAGTGCAAGCCGGTCGTCGGCTCGTCGAGCACGTAGAACGTGCGCCCCGTCGCGCGGCGTGACAGCTCGGTGGCGAGCTTGATGCGCTGCGCCTCGCCGCCCGAAAGCTGCGTCGCCGGCTGGCCCATCTGGATGTAGCCGAGCCCGACCTCGCAGATCGTCTGGAGCTTGTTCTTGATGCGCGGGATCGAGCCGAACAGCTCGGCGGCCTCGTCGACGCGCATCGCGAGCACGTCGGCGATCGACTTGCCCTTGAACTTCACCTCGAGCGTCTGCGCGTTGTAGCGCTTGCCCTTGCACACCTCGCACGGCACGTACACGTCGGGGAGGAAGTGCATCTCGATCTTGATGATGCCGTCGCCCTGACACGCCTCGCAGCGGCCGCCCTTGACGTTGAACGAGAAGCGCCCTTGCGTGTACCCGCGCACCTTCGCTTCGGGCGTCATCGCGTAGAGTTCGCGAATCAGATCGAACGCGCCGGTGTACGTC
>JAFAKB010000049.1 GCA_019235885.1 Candidatus Eremiobacterota bacterium
GCACCACGAAATATCCGGGCGGGTAGTCCGCAAATCCGGCCTTCGCGTAGAACACCCACGGCGCGTTGTCGTGCAGCGTGAGCGTCCAGGACTCGAACGCGCGCACGTCGTTGTGAAAGCCCGTGCTGCCGATGAACAGCAGCCGCACGATCAAGCCGGCGAGCAGAATCCCGGTGAGCGGCGTGAGCCAGCTGCGCGCCGCGGCCGGCGCGAGCGCCGCGCGGGCCGATGCGCTCACGCGATCCGCCGGGCGGCGCGGCCGAAGAACGCCCGCACGCGCCCGCTGCGGTCGATTCGCTGCGCGTCCGCGAGCGCGCCGGCGTCGGCAAGCTCCGCGCGGGCCGCGCCGACGGCGGCCTCGCGCGCGCCGAGCCCGTCGAGCGCGGCCAGCGTCGCGTGCACGGCCTCCTCGCTCAGCGCGGAACCTGACGCGTACGCCGCAGCGACGATCTCGCGCGCCTCCGAGGGCGGCCCGCCGAGCGCCCAGACGACCGGGAAGGTCCACTTGCGCTTGGCCAAATCGGCGCCGGCGGGCTTCCCGGTCGTCGCCGAGTCGCCCCAGATCCCGAGCACGTCGTCCTCGATCTGAAAGGCGGTCCCATAGGCGCAGCCGAGCCGCGCGTACGCGGCCGCGCGCTCCGTGCCGGCGCCAGCCGCGAGCGCGCCCAGCTCGCAAGCCGCGCCGAAGAGCGCCGCGGTCTTCCCGCCGATCATCGCCCGGTAGTCCTCCATCGTCACCCGCGGTTCGGTTTCGAACGCGATGTCCCGCCCCTGTCCGCTGCACATCGCGAGGTGCGCGGCGAGCAGGACGCGGTTCATCGCGACCTTCGTCTCCGCGTCCGCATGGCTCCCGTCGAGCAGGGTCAGGTACGCGACCGAGCACAGCGCGTCGCCGGCGTTGATGCCGTGGGCGAGCCCGTAGCGCGACCAGACCGCCTCGCGGCCCCGCCGCAGCGTGTCGCCGTCCTCGATGTCGTCGTGGATCAGCGAGAACTCGTGGACGATCTCGACCGCGCAGGCCGCGTCGAGCGCCAGCTCCGGCCGTCCGCCTTCCTCTTCCGCGACCTCGAGGACGAGCTGCGAGCGCAAGCGCTTCCCGCGCCGCCCTTCATCACCGAAGCCGAAGTGGTACCGGATCTGCGTGCTGGTGGCGGAGCCGTCGTCGAACCGGGCGACCGCGGCTTCGAGGGCGGCTTCGAGGCTATCGACGGCCGCCGGCGAGCGCATCCATCCGGTCCGCGACCCGATCGACCAGCCAGCCCGGCGTCGAGGCGCCCGACATGAGTCCCGCGGTCTCCACGCCTGCGAACCAGTCGCCTTGCAGCTCGTCGGGTCCCTCGACGTGGTACGCGCGCGCACCGTTCATCGCGGCCAGCTCGGCCAGGTGCTTGGTGTTCGCCGACGTCTTGCCGCCGACGACGACCATCACCTCGACCTCGCGCGAGAGCGAGTCGACCTCGCTCTGGCGGTTCTTCGTGTCGGTGCAGATCGTGTTGATCGCGCGGACTTCGTAGTACTTTTCGCTGAGCTTGCGCACGATCTCGGTGAAACCTGAGCCGTTCCACGTCGACTGCACGACGACGCCGACGCGGCTGGCGCGCGGCAACTTCTCGACCTCGTCGGCGCTGGTGATGCACCACGCTCCGGGGACGTGCGAGAGCGTCCCTTTCACCTCCGGATGGTTGGGATCGCCGATGACGACGATCTTGTAGCCCTCGTCGCGCAGCTTCTCGGCCTGGACGTGGATCTTGGTGACCATCGGGCAGGTCGCGTCGATGACGGTCAGCCCGCGCTCCTTGGCACGGTCGAGCACCTCGACCGGCAGGCCGTGCGCGCGGACGAACATCGTCTCGGTGTCGACCTCGTCGACGGTGGTCGCGTTCTTGAGCCCTTTCGCTTCGAGCTCGGCGACCATCTGCGGGTTGTGCACGACGTGGCCGAGCGTGGTCACGCCGGCGCCGAGCCGTTCGACCGCCTCCTCGGCCTTCTTGACCGTGATGGCGACGCCGAAGCAGAAGCCCTGCGTCTTGGCCCGCTTGATGATCACCGGTAGCTCCCCTCGAGCGCGCGGATCCGCTGCATGATCTCGGCCGCTCCCTTCTCCAAATCGCCTCCGTCCGACTGCCGGTTCCGCTCGATGCGGACGGGATCGCCGAAGATCACGGTCACTCGCCTGAACGGCCTGAGCTTGCGCGTCCCGACGATCGCCGCCGGAACGACCGGCGCGCCCGACGCCGCGGCCAGAAACGCCGCGCCGGCCTTCTCCTCGTTGGTCCCGCTCACGTTGCGGCCGCCCTCGGGGAAGATCCCGACCGCGCGGCCTTCCTTCAAGAGCCGCAGCGAGGCGCGCAGCGCGGCGGTCCCGCCGGCCTGGCGGTCGACGGGATAGGCGTTCAGGCGCGGGATGAGCTGCTTGATCACCGGCATCGCGAACAGCTCTTTCTTCGCCATGTACGCGACCGGCCGCGGGAGCGCGATACCGAGCAGCGGCGGATCGAAATTCGATATGTGGTTCGCCGCGACGATGAGCGGGCCGGTTTTCGGAACCTTCTCCGCGCCGACGACGCGAAAGCGGAACAGCGTGCGGGCGATCCCGGTCACCACGACTTTCGCGACGTCGTAGAACGTCACGCGCGCGCGCCGCCCATCGCGGCGCGCATCCGCGCGACGACGTCCTCCGGCTGCAGATCGGTCGAGTCGATCGTAATCGCGTCCGCCGCGGCGCGCAGCGGCGAGACCGCCCGCGTCGAATCGAGCCGATCGCGCTCGACGATCTGCGCTCGCACTTCCTCAAACGGCACGTCGATGCCGCGCTCGTGAAACTCGGCCTGGCGCCGGCGCGCGCGCTCGTCGACGGACGCAGTGAGAAAAAACTTGTGCCGCGCGTCGGGCAGAACGACGGTGCCGATGTCACGTCCCGCCATGACGACAGGCCCTTCCTCCGCGATTTTTCGCTGTCGCGTGACCAGCTCGGCGCGGATCGCGGAATGCGCGGCGACCGTCGATACCGCGGCAGCCACGTCCGGATCGAACAGCCGCTCACCGACGTCGCGGTCGTCTATGAGGACGCGGTAGCCCGCAAGAACGGCGAGGTCTGGCACGATCGAAATCGTATGATGGGCGAGCATCGCGAGCAACGCCGGCTCATTATCGAGGTCAATGCCGTTCCTCAGCGCGAGATAGGCCACGGCGCGGTACATTGCGCCGGTATCGAGATACAGACGCCCCGTCTGCGAGGCGAGCATTCGAGACAGCGTGGTTTTCCCGCTTGCAACCCATCCGTCGATCGCCACGTGATCGTTCACGAAAGCGCGTCCATCGCGGTTGAAAGCAGCTTATGTGCCGTGATCGGCTCAATAACGGCCGGCTTCGTCTTCTTCGGATTGCGATGACTGATCCAGTCACGGCAATCTTTGATTTGCTTGATGAGCCCCACGTGATTGGGATCGAGCCAGCCTTTGTACAGATCCAGCAATTCATCGAATCTCGCAAACTCAATTTCGCGCTCGATCCGGTCGAGCACTTGGCTCGCTTTTGGCCCCATTGGCGTGCTCAGCTCCGAACACGTACTTCGAAGTCCGAGACTGCCGGGATCATCAACCTGAAGGTGGCCTCGTCGACGAAGCGGACCTCGGGCCCCTCATTGTTACGAAGCCAATACCAGCCTTCTTGCGAAAATTGCGGAAAGAGGTTCCGGCCGAAATGCTGGACGCCGTTTATCGTGCTTTCAAATCTACCCGGACCGGTAAGGTACAAGATGGTAAGCCGGTCGATCTCTCCCACGAGATTTACCCTGCCGTCTGCCGCGATCACGACGCCGGCCTCGGGGACCAATTCGGCGATGATTCGACCCTCGGCGGAAATTTGCAAGCCCGGCGCTTCATAGCGTCCGAACGGATCCTCAACGACGTACCGATGGTCCGTAACCAAAACGCGAGGATCGGCAGAAAGCCATTGACGAACTTCGTTCAGCAAAGCATCCAGCCGTACGCGGAATCGCTCCTTAAGGACCGCCGGGTCCAGGTTGGCCTGTTCCATTGCATTCATTATTCTCGGCATCGTAGACCGTTCCCGTGCCAGGCGTGTGGCACAATGGAGACGTAACAATATCTCGTGGCGAAGGCCAAGTCGGTTTATTTCTGTACCGCGTGCGGGTTCGAGTCGGGGCGCTGGCTGGGTCGCTGTCCGTCGTGCGAGGCGTGGAACACGTTCGAGGACGCGCCGGTGATCAAGCCGGCGAAAGGCGCGCAGGCGCGCGCGGTCGCGGCGCTGCGGACGGCCGGGCCGGTTCCGCTGGCGGCGGTCGAGGGCGCGCGCGTCGTGCGGCGCCGCACCGGGATGGCCGAGTTCGACGCGCTGCTCGGCGGCGGGATCGTCCCCGGCAGCTTGGTGCTGCTCGGCGGGCCGCCCGGGGCGGGGAAGTCGACCCTGCTGCTGCAGCTCGCGACGAAGCTCGCGCGCGACGGCTCGCGCGCGGTGTACGTGTGCGGCGAGGAGTCCGCGGCGCAGACGAAGCTGCGCGCGCAGCGCGTCGGCGCGGCCGAGTCGCTGCTGGTCTTTCCGGAGACGAACTTGCGCGCGATCGTCGACGCGCTGGAGCGCGACGTTCCCGAGGTGCTCGTCGTCGACTCGATTCAAACGATGTGGCTGCCCGAAGTGGAATCCTTCGCCGGCAGCGTCTCGCAGGTTCGCGACTGCACGTCGGTCTTGATGGAGTTCGCCAAGCGGACCGGTTGCGCGACGTTCGTGGTCGGCCACGTCACGAAGGACGGCGCGATCGCCGGGCCGCGGCTGCTCGAGCACCTGGTCGACACCGTGCTCTACTTCGAAGGCGATCCGTCGGGCGAGTACCGCATCGTGCGCGCGTACAAGAACCGCTTCGGCGGGATCGACGAGATCTGCGTCTTCGCGATGGACGATGGCGGGCTGCACGAGGTCGCCGACCCGTCGGCGCTCTTTCTGCACGGGCGCGGGGCGCGCCCGAGCGGCTCGTGCGTCGTGCCGACGCTGGTCGGGACGCGCCCGGTGCTGGTCGAGATCCAAGCGCTGGTCGGCGAGGCCGCGTACGGCACGCCGCGCCGGCTCGCGGCCAACGTCGACGCGGCGCGCATGGCGATGATCATCGCGATCCTCGAGCGCCGCGCCGGCATGCACCTCGGCGGGCACGACGTCTACTGCTCGGTCGCCGGCGGCCTGCGCGTCGCGGAGACGGGCGCCGACCTCGGGATCGCGCTGGCGATCGCCTCGGCGTTTCGCGACGTCGCGCTCGTGCCCGGAACCGTCGCGTTCGGTGAGCTGGGGCTCTCCGGGGAGGTGCGGACCGTCTCGCAACCCGCGCGCCGGGCCGCCGAGTCGACGAAGCTCGGCTTCACCCGGCTCGTCACGCCGGAAGGCGCGCGCGACCTCGCCGCTGCAATCCGCCTTGCCTTCGACTGATTCGACGACCGTGAAAGATTCGATGACCGAGCTGATCCCGCGCGACGTCCTGTTCGACTATCCCGAAAAAGTCATGCCCGTCCTCTCACCCGACGGAACGCGCATCGCGTACCTGGCGCCGTCGGACGGCGCGCTTTCGGTGTGGGTGCGCACGATCGGCGCGAACGACGACCGCGTCGTTGCCTCCGATCCGAAGCGCCCGATCCGCAACGCGCTCTGGGCGCCCGACGGCACGCGCGTCCTTTACCTGCAGGACACCGGCGGCGACGAGAACTTCCACCTCTTCGCCGCCGATCCGGACGGCAACGCCGAACCGGTCGACCTGACACCGTACGAAGGGACGCGCGTCGAGCTGCAGTCGGTCGACCCGACGCGGCCCGACACGATCCTGATCGCGATGAACCGCCGCGACGCGCGCGTCTTCGACGTGCACCGGCTGGACCCGCGGAGCGGCGCGGAGACGCTCGACACCCAGAATCCCGGCACCATCGCTGCGTTCGCCGACGACGCGGAGATGCGCGTGCGCGCCGGAGTCATTCAGCACCCCGACGCATCGACGGAGATCGTGGTGCGCGACGAGGTGAGCGCACCGTGGCGCACGCTGGCGCGCTTCGAACCCGACGACGGAACGCCCGACCTCGCCGGCTTCACCCCTGACGGCAGCGCGCTGTACACGGTCACCAGTGAGGGCGCGAACGCCGCGCGACTGGTGCGCTACGACCTTGCGAGCGGGAAGCGCGAAGAGGTCGCCGGCGATCCGCAGTACGACGTCGCGCAGGTGCTCTTTTCGCCGCACACCAAAACGCCGATCGCGGCGGCGGTTCTGCGCGACCGGTTCGACTGGGTGGTGTTGGATGCGGCCTACGCGGACGACTTCGCGGCGCTCGCGCGGCAGGTGCCGGGCGACGTGAAGATCGACTCGATCGACCGCGCGGACCGCAGGTGGCTCGTGTCGTCGACGATCGACGCCGGCTCGCTCTCGTATTGGACCTACGACCGCGACACGAAGCGGGCGGAACGGCTCTTCGTCGCGCGCCCGGCGCTCGAGCGCTACACGCTGGCCGAGATGAAGCCGGTCACGTACCCAGCGCGCGACGGGCTGACGATTCACGCCTACCTCAGTACGCCGGCAGGCGTCGAGCCGCGCAACCTGCCGACCGTGCTGTTCGTGCACGGCGGACCGTGGGCGCGCGACGTGTGGGGCTACAACGGCTACGTGCAGTGGCTCGCCAATCGCGGCTACGCCGTGCTGCAGCCGAACTTTCGCGGCTCGACCGGTTACGGCAAAGCGCACATGAACGCGGGCGACCGCGAGTGGGCCGGCGCGATGCACCACGATCTCCTCGACGCGAAAGACTGGCTGGTCGCGCGAGGGATCAGCGATCCGGCGCGGGTCGCGATCATGGGCGCCTCATACGGCGGCTACGCGACGCTGGCGGCGCTGGCGTTCGCGCCGGACGCGTTCGCCTGCGGGGTGGACATCGTGGGCCCGTCCAACTTGAACACGCTGCTCGCCTCGATCCCGCCGTACTGGGAGACGCTGCGCGCAACGTTCACCCGCCGCATGGGCGAGGACGAAGCGTTCCTCGCCGCGCAGTCGCCGCTCTTCAAAGCCGACGCGATCCGCGCGCCGCTGCTGATCGGCCAAGGCGCGAACGACCCGCGGGTGAAGATCGCCGAGTCGGACCAGATCGTCGAAGCGATGCGCCGCAACGGCCAGCCGGTGACCTACGTCGTCTTCGAGGACGAAGGCCACGGCTTCGCGCGTCCGGAGAACAACAAGCGCTTCAACGCCGCGGTCGAGGCCTTCTTGCGCGACACCCTCGGCGGCCGCGCCGAACCCGCAAGCCCCGACGAGTCGATCGAGGCGTATCTACGATAGCCGACACCCAGAAGCTGCGGCACACGCTTTTCTTCGAATACGCCATGCGAAAGCCGCGCTAGCGGCCGATGAACCGTGCGTATGCGCGGCGCTCGCTTGCCGAGTGCGGCTTCACGACGAGGTACACTTTCCCACCGAACGTCTCCGTGTACGCGTGAACTCCCAAGCTTGCGAGGTCCGCACGGTACGGCAGCTCGTCGGTCCCGACGAGATACCGGCCGGCAAACGGCCCGAAGTCGTGCCCGGCGGCCGTCGTGAGCGCATCCACGAAATCCGCATACGAGTACGCCACGCCGCGCCGCCCGAACCGCGTCCACAGCACGCGCATCACATTGTCGAGCGTTCGCCGGCCACCCGACGAGCGGCGTAGCTCGAGGTCGACGCAGAGCGCCAGCGTCCAGCCTCCGTCGTACACGCCGAAACGGTTCTTCGTCTTGTTCAACCCGGCGTCGATGAGCGAGACGTTGTAGTTCGGCGAGAACCAGAAGTAGGAGTACGCGCCCAGGTGCCTCGCCGCGATCTGCCAGTACGTCGAGGCGTCGATGATCCCCGTTCGCAGCAACGTGCGGTTGGCATAGTACTCGGTGAAGCCTTCGGTGATCGCTTGCAGCCGCCGGCTGTTCGGCTTGATCCGCCGGCCGTTCCAGAAATGGAACAGCTCGTGCGCGATCGTATTGGCCCAGATCGGCTCGTTCTCGCCGGGTACCGGCGCGGCGGTCGAGATCGCACCGCTGTCGTCGAATGCCTGCCCGTCTTCGTCTCCCAGCGCGGCGGTGAAGACGAAGCGCGCGCGCGGCGTACCCGCGAAGAGCGTGGTGTACGCTGCGAGCGAGCGCACCGCAACGCGGCGAACGAGCTTTTCGTACCTGCGCATCGCTCCGAACAGCACCACGTTGACGTCGAAACCACCTTGGCGAAAGACGACGACCGGCATGGAACCGACGTCGATGGTGTCGTTGGCGAGGGACCGCAACGGCGCTTCGAACGATTCCGTCTCGCCGGCGACCGGCGTCCAGGGAGCTATCACGGCGGCCCCGCGCGGCAACCGAAAGCGCACGCTCGCCGCAAGCGAGGAGTCCAGCGAGTCGGGCACGACGAACAGCGACTTCGTCACCAGGTAGAGATCCGAGCCCTCGAAGAAGCCGTTTTGAAGGCGCGCCCACTGCGGCAGTGAACGGAGGTACCCGAGCTCGACGTCGTATGCGATGCGCAACGGCTTATCCGCCGCCACCTCCACGTCCCAGCGCGCCGCCTGCGGCTCGTACCGCACCGGCACGACCGCACCGTCGGCCGTTCTCGCGCGCAAGCCGATGACATGCCGTGAGCGCTCGTCCGGGCTGGCGCCATTCCACATGACGAATGCCGCGTGGCCGGGCGGCACGATCAGCTCGACCTGCGCGCGCTGCTCTCCCGCCGCGAACGAGACGGCGTAGCTGATCGCAGCGGCGCTCGGCGCCTCGCTTGCCGCCACGCCGCGAGGTGACGCGAACGCGAACGAGCACGCGACGACGGCCGCGGCCGGCCAGGGAAAGCTCATCCAACGCACAGTGTGCCCGCGGACTCTCATTGCGCGCGCCTTCGGGCAGTCGTTAGAGAAACCTCCGTATGAATTAGGATTCGAGGCCCGCCAAAGCGAATTCGGCGCCGGGACGCGAAGAGGGCGCCGTGACCGCGCACGAGTTCGAGATCGTTCCGAACGTCAGCGAGGGGCGCGCCGCCGGCGTGATCGATGCGTGCATAGCTGCGATGGAACACGAGGGCGCGCGGGTCGTGCACCGCACGAGCGATCCCGCCCATCACCGCAGCGTCATCACCGCGGTCGGCAGCGGCGCGCAGGTCGTCGCGGCGTCGGTCGCGCTCGCCCGCGTCGCGCAGGCGCGGATCGATCTGCGCGTGCACCGCGGCGCCCATCCGCGCATCGGCGCGCTCGACGTGCTGCCGTTCGTGCCGCTCGGCGAGGCGTCGCTCGACGAGGCGGTCACGCTCGCGCACCGCGCGGCGGCGCGGATCTGGCACGAGGTCGGCGTGCCCTCGTATCTGTACGGCGCCGCGGCGAGCGCGCCGCATCGCGAGCACCTCGCCGAGATTCGGCGCGGCGAGTTCGAAGGGCTCGCCGAGCGGCTTGCGCGCGAGGAGCGCTGGCGGTTCGACTACGGCGACGCCGCGCACGCCTCCGCCGGGGCGATCGCGATCGGGGCGCGGCCGTTTCTGATTGCGTACAACGTCGAGCTCGCGAGCGCCGACCTCGCGCTCGCTCAGCGAATTGCCAGAATACTGCGCGCCTCGAGCGGCGGCTTGCGCACGCTCAAGTGTCTCGGCTTGCGGCTCGCGCCCGACCGCGTCCAGGTTTCTTGCAACGTCACCGACGTCGACGCCGTCCCGCTCTACCGGGTGACCGAGCTGGTGCGGCGAGCGGCGGCGCGAGAGCGCGTGGCCGTGCTGCGCAGCGAGCTGATCGGGCTGGCGCCGCGGCGGGCGATCGATCGCAGCGCGCGGGCCTACGCGGCGGCGGAACACGACCGCTAGCCGTCGTATTTTCTGCGGATGCCCGCTCGCCGCATCGTCACCGCGCTCTTCGCGCTTGCGCTGCTTTGTCTGCCGCTGAACCTTGCTCCGGCGCGCGCCGCGCAAAGCGTCGACGCGCCGGCCCCGCAGGCGCGCACGCTCGCCAACGGCCTGAAAGTCGTCGTCATCGAAGACCACGCCGCGCCGGTCGCGCAGGTGCACATGTGGTACCGCTTCGGCGCGCTCGACGAGACGCCCGGGAAGACCGGGCTCGCGCACGCGCTCGAGCACATGATGTTCCGCGGCACGCGCGACCTCTCGAGCGCGGGGCTCGACGACATGACGGCGCGGCTCGGCGCCGAGGTCAACGCGCAAACCGAGAACGAGATGACGCACTTCTTCTTCGTCGTCCCGTCCGACCGCGTTGAGACGATCGTGCACCTCGAAGCCGACCGGATGCGCGGGCTCAAGCTCGATCCCGCCGACTGGAACCTCGAGCGCGGCGCGGTCCTCGAAGAGTACGCGCAGAAGCACAGCAACCCGGTGAGCGCGTTCATCTACGACGTCAACCAGCGCGTCTATCCGAACTCGCGGCTCGGCGAGACCTCGCTCGGCGCGAAGGCCGACATCGAGAAAGCGACCGTCGCCGACCTGCGCCGCTACTACGACGAATGGTACCACCCGAACAACGCGACGCTCACCGTCGCCGGCGACGTGAAAGCCGCGGACGTCTTCGCGGAGGCGGAGCGCTGGTTCGGCAAGATACCTTCAGCGCCGCTCCCCGCGCGCCACACCTACGCGCTCAAGCCGGCGGTCGGCACGACGTACACCACCCGCTCGGACTTCCCGTACACGATCGTCGACGAAGCGTACGCGGCGCCGGGCAACGCCAAGCCGTACGAGCACGACCAGGTCCGCAACGACGTCGCGCTCGGCGCGATGTTCAACCCGCGCGGCCCGTTCCGCACGCTGGTCGAGCGCGGGCTCGTCCTCGACTACAACCCGACGCCGCTCGAGGACCGGCGCGCCTCCGTCGTGCACGTGATGCTGATCGTCGCGCCCGGGCACACCCCCGGCGAAGTGCGGAGCGCATACGAGAAGATCATGGCGAGCCTGCTCGCAAAGGGACTCGATCCCGATCTGTTCGCGGCCTCGAAGCGCTCCGAGCTCGCCTCGATGACGTATGCGCGCGACTCCATCGTCGGGATCGGCGACGCGGTCGGCGCGAACATGGTCTTCCCGGGTGATACCGATCCCTCGGAGTTCGACGCGCTCTACGGCGCGATCACGCGCGACGAGGCGACCGCCGTCGCGCGCCGCGTCTACGCGAAGGCGAGCGTCGTCGCGACGCTGCAGCCGACGCAGTTCGATCCGGAGAAGGCGAAGCCGCCGGCCGGCGTGAGCTCCTCGGTCAGCGACAACTTCGGAAACCGCACCTCGAACGGTCCGCTCGTGCAGCCGGACTGGATGAAGGCCGCGCTGGCGAAGCCGCTCACCTTGCGCAGCTCGGTCGACCCGACCGTCACCACGCTGCCGAACGGAATGCGTCTGCTGGTGCAGCGCGTTGCGACGAATCCCACCGTCTTCGTCGACGGGCTGGTGCGCACGTCGCCCTCGTTCGATCCGCCGGGGAAAGAAGGTCTGGGCGAGGTCACCTCGGCGCTGCTCGACTACGGCAGCGCGAAGTACGATTACGACGCGCAGCGCAAGCTCGCCGACGACCGCGCGGCGGAGCTCTCGTTCGGCACGGCGTTCTCGGCGCACGGCCGCGCGAGCGATTTCGGCGTGCTGCTCGACGCGCTCGCCGACGACGTGCGCCACCCGCTCCTTCCCGCCGACAAGTTCTCGCTGGTGAAGTCGCAGCTCGCAGCGTACACCGGCCGGCGCGCGCTGCAAGCGGGGTACGCAGCGCAGCGGCTCTTCGACGCGGCGCTCTATCCGGCCGGCGATCCGGCGCTGCGCGTCGCGACGGAGCGTTCGATCGGGAACGTCACGCTCGACGACGTCAAGGCGTATCACGCGCAGTACGTGCGCCCGGATCTGACCACGCTCGTCGTCGTCGGCGACGTCGATCCGGCGGCGGTGCGCGCAGCGGTGCAGCGCGCCTTCGGCGACTGGACCGCGAACGGGCCGAAGCCCGATCCCCACCTGCCGCCGATCCCGCTTCCGAAGCCGACGACGCGCATCGTCACCACCGCGACGCAGGACGTCACCGTGCAGCTCGGCGCGCCGGCGCTCGCGCGCAGCTCGCCCGACTACGACCCGCTCACGCTCGCCAACGCGATCTACGGCGCGGACGGCTCGCTGGAGTCCCGGCTCTTCCGCGAAGTCCGCGAACAGCGCGGGCTCGTGTACAGCGCGGCGAGCTCGCTGGAAGCGAACCGCGACCGCGGGACGTTCACGGTCTCGTTCAGCGCGGTCCCCTCGAAGATCGATGCCGCCGAAGAGCTGGTCCGCGCCGAGCTCAAGCGCATGCAGGCCGAGGACGTCAGCGCCGAGGAGCTAGCGCGCGCCAAGACGCGCGTCGTCGCGACGGCGCTGAACGCCGAGCAGGCGACGAGCGCGATCGCGGGCGACCTGCTGCGGATCGGCCTGGACGACCTCGCGCCGACATACTACGCCACGCTCGCCGACCGCTACGCCTCGATCACCGCGGCCGACGTGCGCCGCGCGGCGCAGACCTACTTCCATCCCGACAACCTGGTCGAGGTCCGCATCGGCCCGCCGGGCTGAGTTTCATTCCAAGCCCAGGGGCCGCTGCAGCGTCACTGGGACCAGCATCGGCCGGCGATCAAGGATTTCGCGGCGCTCATATCCCCACATGCCGTCAAGCCGCTCGGTCCCCGTCGTCTTCTCGAGACCTTCCGAGACCATTCGCAGCCCTTCCAAGATGCCCGGAACGAGAATGAGACGGCCGGCGGCGTCGCGCGGAAGTTGCCAGCGGAAGCTCTGCAGCGTTCCGATTTCCACCATCGACTCTTGCATCATCCCGTGCAGCGCGCGAAGACGAAACAGGACGGCGAGCAAACCGCAGGTCGAGAAGAAGCTGTAGGGCTCCATTTCTCCTATCAGTGCGCGGAGATCCTCCTCGGTGCGCACGGTTCGAACGCGATCGCGCAGATCGTCCCTGTCGTTCCCGGCACTTGAGACGATTGCGTGCGGACGCACGTCGATGAATCCGCCGGTTGCGAGATTGAAATCGCGATACATCTGATAGGAGCATCGGTTCCGACTGCGCTGATGAAGCGTACGCAGCTCCTCGCTGAGCCTCGACTCATGCGTGAAGAATAGCTCGAGCGGTGCGATATAGTATCCCGTCCGAAGCTGGTTGACGCCGTGTTCGTCGGCAAACACAATGGGCGAGCCGAGCGACGGAATCGCCCACACCGCGTGCAGAGCCCTGCTCAGAACACGCTGCTTCGCATCGCGGCGCTTCGGGAAGAGCTCTTCCCCCGTCGGTCGCAGCAGTGGCTCCAAATCTTGGACCGAGTCCGCGCTGACGAGACGCCGCAAGTCGGATGCGAGCGATTCAACGCGCCATGATGCGACGGTCTCGAGCGTCAGCGTGTCACTGTGCTCGATGAAAAAGGCTTCGGGATCGAACCGCTGCAGGTCGACGTACGGGTCGATTGCGTTGACGTCGAACGTGCGCAGACGGTGGAGCAGGATGAACAGTGCAAGCGTGTGCAGCTCGCCCTGATGCTTCGCGGAGCCGAGATCCTGGAGCGCCATCGGGTCGAGCCCAGAGAGCTGTGCTTGCCGCAGCCGGTCCTGGCTGAGAAAGTCGAACACCTGCCGCGAGTTGTCGCTTTCGGTGTAGTAGCATACGTGCTCGGGGAACCATGGCGACTGGTTGTCGTCCTTTAGGAGAGCCATGCGTGCAAGGACCAACCCGAGCTCCGATGTGGAGGCCACGCGCATGACGCGGTAGAGCGCGTCGGCGTTCGCAACGCTGAAGAACCCGTTCTCGCCACTGCGCAGCGCGTACGATGGTACGATCTCTTCACCTTCGTCGAACTTCACGGCTTTGCGTTGGGTGGCGTCAAGGGTGACCGTGATCGGCTGGAACCAGCGCAAAAAGCGCGGCTTGCGCTCGCCGGGATCCTCTTTTCGCATCCGTCCGGAACGCTCGGGTGGCTCCCGGATCGGCCGCATCTCCTCAGGCATGTCGTCCAGCCGTTGCCGCAGCCCGGAATGGAGCGGGATGTGCTCGCGTATGCGAACCTCGTCGACACCGATCGCGGCGGCGGTGATCAGCACGTTGATGCCGGCCTTGACGTACCGCTGCGTGAGCGCCGCCGCATATTGCTGCTTCTCCGCGAGCTTCTCGTCGTGCGCGCTGTGCGCGAAGCCAAGCCGGATCGAAATGCGGCCAGTGTGGTCTTCGTCGTACATCCCGCCGACCGCGGTGGTGTGCGCGATCACGAGGGTCTCCGTGAGGTCATCGCGTACGTGCGTGAGATCGTCCTGCAGAATGGCGACGAAATGCTCCTTCAGCTTCTCCACCTCGGGGGCGAAGCCGTCGATCAGTTCCGCGACGACGTCCAAATTGCGCTCGTGATAGCTCAGCAAGGTGGGGATCGGAATGCCGATCGTGACGGAGCGGAATCGCTCGACCCGCCGGTCCCCCCGCCACTGGCCCCGATATTCCGTGAGCCATCTGCTGAACGGATCGGTCGGCACGGCCTTTGCGAGGTCCGCGCCGATGCGCTCGGGGGAGTTTTCGATGCGCCCTCCGAGGCCTTCTAGCACGGCGGGCAGCCGCTCGCGACGTTGCCGTTCCGGCAGTTGCGCAAACGGTTTCAGCTTCGGGAGAGCGTCGATCTCGAATCGCTCGAGCGCGATGAAGACGCCGCTGTGAGTCAGATATCCGTGGTGCATCGGCGTCGGCGGCTTCATCTCCGGGTGCCGCGACTGAACGTACCGGAACAAGCGCTTCGTGAAGACCTGGATCTCTTTGGGACTTGCGCCGGTGGCGACGATGATGGGAACGTCTTCGTCGGCTGGCGGCGCCACGCACAGCATCTCCTCGTACATCGAAAGAAGCTCGAGCACCGCGGTCCCGCCGACTCCTCCCGTGCCTCCGAAAAAGACGTGCACGTCTCGGTATCGCTCACCGCTGCGCGCGGCGTCGACGAGCAGTGGTCCAAGCCGCTCTTTTTTGAAGCCCAAAATACCCTCCTCGTAGGGCCAATCCAAGGGGGACGAGCTGGCCGTTTCGTGTCACCGCCCGGCCTACCATCCTACGCAGCCGGCACGCAGCTAAGGAATTAGTTGACAGCCGCACGGCACTCGAGTATCCTGCTACTAATTTCTTAGCAGCTTGCCCCGGAGGACCCACGTGGCCCGTCGCCGCACGCATGGTTTGACCGACGCGGAGCTTCGGCTCATGGAGGTTCTCTGGCGAGACGGACCGGCGAAGGTGAGCGACGTCGTGGACGCGCTCCCGCCGCCGGCGCTCTCGTACAGCAGCGTGCTGACGACGCTGCGCATCCTCGAGCGCAAGGGCTACGTCGCGCACGAGCAGCTCGACCGCGCGTATCTCTACCGTGCGGTGGTGGCGCGCGAAGCCGCCGCGGAAACCGCGGTCGGCCACCTCGTGAACCGCTTCTTCTCCGACTCGCCGGTCGAGCTCGCGCTGCAGCTCGTCGAGCGCGACCGCCCCTCCGAGGACGAGCTGCAGCGGCTCAGAGCGCTGATCGAACGCTACGAGGAGGATGCGTCATGACGCCGTTCGTTCCGGCCGGGATCGAGTCGCCGGCGCTCGCCGTCGTCGCGTACATCGTCGACAGCGCGTGGGAAGCAGTGGCGATCGTCGCGCTCGCGGCGCTGGTGATCCGGCTGTTCAAGCGCGCCAACGCGACGACGCGCTACGCCGTCTGGTACATCGCGCTGCTCGCCGTCATCGTGCTGCCGGCGGTGACGGTGGCCGCGATGTTGCTCGCGCCGCACGCGCTCGCGCAAGGACCGCGAATCGCGCTGCCGCACGCCGTGACGCTGATCGCCGCGGCGCTGTGGGGCGTCGGCGCGCTGGCCGGGCTGCTACGGATCGCGGTGGGCTACGCCGCGCTCGCGAAGCTTCAGCGCGACGCGCTTCCGCTGCCGCCCGGCTACCGCGAGGCGATGCCGCTGTGGGAAGAGTCGATCGGGCGCGGCCGCGAGACGCGGCTGTGCGTTTCCTCGAACGTCGCGGTGCCGGTCGCGGTCGGCCTCTTCGACGGCATGATCTTGATGCCCGACCACCTGCTCGAAAGCTTCGACCGCGCCGACGTCGACCGCTTCAGCCTGCACGAGATGGCGCACTTGCAGCGCCGCGACGACTGGACGTGCGCGCTCGAGCGGATCGCGTGCGCGGTGCTCTTCTTCAACCCCGCCGTGCGCTGGATCGCGCGCCAGCTCGACCTCGAGCGCGAGGTCGCGTGCGACGACTGGGTCGTCGCGCAGACGCGCGAGGTGCGCCCGTACGCGGTCGGGCTCACGAAGATGGCCGAGGCGACGAAGTGGCCGCACCGAGCGGTTCCGACCCCGGCAATCTTCGCCTCGCGCAAGAGCATCTCGATTCGCATCGAGCGGCTGCTGAACAAGCACCGCGACGTGCGCCCCACGCTGACCGGCGGCCCCGCCGTCGCGTGCGGCGCGGCGATCCTAGCCGCCTCGGCGGTGCTGCTCTCCGTCGCGCCGGTGATCGGCAGCGTCAACACGGCGGCCGCGCCGCTGGAGGTGGGCAAAGCGCAGCCCGGACCAGCGATGCGAAGAAAGCAGCCGGTGAAGCCGCCTGCGCTCGCGCACGCAAAGTGGCCGGCTCGCGTGGCGGTCGATTCGGGGCTCGCGGGGAGGACGCGGCATCCGCTCGAGACGGTGAACGCGCAGGTCTCCGCCAATACGCAGGTCTCCGCCGCCAATGCGCAGGTCGCCGCCTCCAACGCGCGCGTGGCCGCCGCGCGCCGGGACGTCACAGCGTCCACCGCGCGCATTGCGGCCGCGAACGCGCATCTCAAGAGACAGCTGAAAACGTCGAGCGCGGTGCTCGCGACGTCGAATGGATTCGTCGTGACCTCGAACGGACAAGTTGCGAGGTCGAACGCCGACGTCGCCGCGGCGAACGCGCTCGTCGCGGCAGCGAACGGGCGGCTGAAGACGACTACCCTCACGATCGACACGGCGCATCATCACGCCATGATGATCCCGCCCTTGAACGGCACGGCCGAGCTCGAAGTGTTGCAGCACCGGCTCATGCAGTCGCAGCATGCCGTCGAGCTGCAAAGCGTCGCGCCGCTTCCGCGGGAGCGGCTGATGGCCGTTTCCGGGCAGCTCGCACAAGTGATGGCGCAGGCGGCGCCGCAGCCGCATCCGCAGCCGAGACGCGCGGACTATCTCGACGCGCTCTCGGCCGCCGGCTACGCGAACCTCAGTGCCGACGACATGATCGCGCTGCACGACAACGGCGTAAGCGGCAGCTTGATCGTCGCGTCGGCGCGCTACTTCAACCCGCGGCCGAGCGTGAAGGAGCTCATCGCGCTCTCTACCTCCGGCGTGTCGGGAACCTACATCGAGGAGCTCAGCCGATACGGCTTGCGCGCCGGGCCGAGCGACGTCCGCGCATACACGCTGAACGGCGTCTCGGCGCCGTACGCGGCGATCGTGCTGCACGCCTATCCGATGCTGGGCACGTCCTCGGTGATCCAGCTCATGCAGAACGGCGTTCCCTCGCGGCTCGTCGCCGGGCTGCGCGAGCGCGGCTATGCGCCGACGCTCTCGGAGATCGTGGAGCTTGCGCAGCACGGCGTCTCGCTCGAGTACGTCGACGCGGTGAACGCGCATCGCGGCGCGCGGATGAGCCTGCCGGAGATCGTCAAGCTCCACGACCACGGGGTGAGCGCCGATGCGAGCTAAAAGCGCGCGGACGACAGCGACCGCGCTGGCGCTCGGCCTCGTCCTGGCCGCGCTCGCGCCGTCGCAGCCTGCCGCGGCGCACGAAACCGTTCGCGAGTGGTCGCTGACCGCCCGCGACGCCACCGCGGTCAACCTGCGCATCGTCTTCGAGACGTACGAACCGAACGGCTCCCACCGCGTCGACATGAACACGAGCGCGGTGCCGTACGCGACGATCCGCGGCCTGACCGCGGCCGACGTCGCGGCGCCGACGGCCGAGAAGCGGTTCGAGATCGCTGAAGATTCCGGCACGCTGGCGTTCAGCGGTGTCGTCGGAAACGGTCGCGGCAAGGGCACGTACGACTTTACGAGCGATCCCGCGTTTCAGCGCGCGCTCGCCCACCACGGGATGCGACCGGCGACGGACGTGGAGGGTCTGGAGCTGGCGCTGCACCACTTCAAAGCCTCGACGCTCGACGACGTCGTCACGAGCGGCGTCCAGGCGCCCACACCGGCCGATCTGGTCACCATGACCGACCACGGCGTCGGCGCCGAGTACCTGCGCGGCTTCAAGGGCGTCGCGCTCGTTCCGAAGACCGCTGCCGCGCTCGCGCAGCTCCGCGATCACGGTGTGACGCCGGACTACGTGCAGGCGTTCTCGAATGCCGGCTACCGCCCGATCTCGGTCGCCGAGCTGTCGCTCGCGCGCGACCACGGCGTCGACGCGAAACAGGCGTACGAGATCCGCGCCGCGATGCCGTCTCTCTCAATGAGCGACTTGGCGACGCTGCGCGATCACGGCGTGAAGCCGAGCCTAGTCCAAGCGCTGGCGCACTCGAGCTACCGCGACCTGCGCGTGAGCGACATCGCGACGCTGGCCGATCACGGCGTCTCGGGACAGTACGTCACCGACATGAGCAGCCTCGGTTACCATCCGCCAGCGAGCGATCTCGCGCTGTTGCACGATCACGGCGTCTCGACGACGTTCATCCAGCGGTTGCGCAGCCACGGCTACGGCGCGATGAGCACCGCCGACATCATCAAACTCTACGAGCACGGTATCTAGGCGAGCGCGCCCACGCCGTTCGCGCGGCGTCATTAGATCGCGGCGATGCGACGCAGTCCTTCTTCGAGATGTTTGACGGGCGCGACCCAGCTCAAGCGCAGCCAGCCTTCCAGTGAGTCGCCGAAGATGCGGCCGGGGATCGCGACGACGCCGCGGTTCTCGACGAGATCGAGTGCGGCGGCGAGCGAGTCGTTGCCCTGCGGGAGCTTCACGCAGGCGTAGAACGCGCCGTCGACCGGGACGTAGCGCAGGCCGCTCGCGTCGAGCGCCGCGGTGACGCGCGCGTGCTGGGCACGGTACCATGCCGACTGCTCGCTGAGCGCGCCGGGCTCGCCGAAGATCTCGTAGGCGACACGCTGGCCGAACGCGCTCGCGGTCGAGGTGACCCAGGCGTGCGTTTTGACGAGCGCTTCGATCGCGCCGTCAGGGGCGAGGAGCCAGCCGATGCGCATTCCGGTCAGCGCGTTCGACTTCGAGAGTGAGTTCGCCACGACCGTGTGCGGATAGTACCTCGCGACGTAGCCGGGATCGTCGACGTAGGTAAGCTCGCGGTAGATTTCGTCCTGCAGCACCCACACCGGCGGGCCGCCGCGCGCGAGCAGGCCTTCGGCAAGCCGGCGCGCGTCCGCGTCGTGCAGGACGCGTCCGGTCGGGTTTGCCGGCGAGGCGATGACGAGCACGCGCGTCGCGCGGTCGATCGCATCGAGGATCGCGTCCATGTCGTAGCGGAAGTCCTCTTCCGCGCGCATGTGCACGCGGCGGTAGGCGATCCCTTCGAGCTGCGCCATCTTCGCGTACGCCGGAAACGACGGGTCGACGACCAGCAGTTCGTCGCGCGCCGGATCGCACAGCGTCTTGATCGCTACGTACACCGCCTCTTGTGAGCCGGTCGTCACGCAGACGTTGCGCGCCTCCGACATCCCGGGGTATGCGTAGTGCGCCGCGATCCGCTCGCGCAGCGCGGCGTCGCCCGCGTTGACGGTGTACTTCACCCCGTGCTCCGCCGCCCAGTGCGTCGCCGCCTCGATGAACCGCTGCTGCGGCAGGATCGTCGGCTCCCCGAGTCCCAGGTCGATCGCGCCGGGCTTCTTCTTCGCGGCGATCGTTCGAATTAGCGACGGTTCGATCGCTGCTACGCGGGGATTCATGATTTTCTCTCACCCTTCGACAGGCTCAGGGTGACAACGACGGCGGCGGCCGTCGGACCGTCACCAACGGCGGTCAGACCGCTACCTCGAACTCGCGCAGCGCGGCGTTCAGCGACGTCTTCTGGTCGGTGGATTCGCTGCGCTCGCCGATGATCAGCGCGCACGGCGTGCCGAACTCGCCGGCCGGGAAGCTCTTCGGGAGCGAGCCGGGGATGACGACGGCGCGCGGCGGGATCGCGCCCTTCATGACGACCGGTTCGCCGCCGCGCACGTCGACCACCGGCGTGCTCGCGGTGAGCACGACGCCCGCGCCGAGCACCGCTTCGCGGCCGACGCGCACGCCTTCGACGACGATGCAGCGCGAGCCGACGAACGCGCCGTCTTCGACGATCACCGGCAGCGCTTGCGGCGGCTCGAGCACGCCGCCGATTCCGACGCCGCCGCTGAGGTGCACGTCTTTGCCGATCTGCGCGCACGAGCCGACGGTCGCCCACGTGTCGACCATCGTTCCGTCGTCGACGTACGCGCCGATGTTCACGAAGCCCGGCATGAGGATCGCGCCCTTGCCGAGATACGAACCGTAGCGAGCGATCGCGCCCGGGACGCAGCGCGCGCCCAGCTTCTTCCAATTGCGTTTGGTGGGTAGCTTGTCGTAGTAGGAGGGGAGACGATACCGCAGCTTGAGCGCGTCGAGCGATCCGGGCGTTCGCGCGAGCGCGTCCTCGACGATGCGCGCGTTGTCGTAGCGCGCGAACGCGAGCAGGATCGCGCGCTTGACCCACGGGTGGACGACCCAGCCCTCGTCGCTCGGCTCGCAGACGCGCAGCTCGCCGACGTCGAGCGCGGCCAGCACCTCGTCGACGACGCGGCCCGGCTTCTTGCGGACGGCTTTGGGGTCGCTCGCCAAGCGCTCCTCGAGCTCGCCGATCCGCGCTTCCAGATTCTCGTCCATCGCCGCGGGGCGTTCCGCGCCGCATACCGACCTCCCGTTCGGCGGGTATTGGAGGGGGCCGGGGCGATCCGGCGTAACGCGCCTTCCCCGCCCTTCGAGTGCCTCAGGACGACGCAGGAGACCACGTGAACACCGCAGCGGACGACCTTCGCATCAACGCAATTCGTTTTCTCGCGGTCGACGCGGTGCAGCAGGCGAATTCCGGCCACCCCGGGCTCCCGCTCGGCGCCGCGGCCGCCGCCTACGCGCTCTGGACGCGGCACCTGCGCTTCAACCCGGCCGACCCGAAGTGGTTCGACCGCGACCGGTTTGTGCTCAGCGCCGGACACGGTTCGGCGCTGCTCTACGCCCTGCTCCACCTGACCGGCTACGACCTCACGCTCGACGATCTCAAGCACTTCCGCCAGCTCGGCAGCCGCACGCCCGGCCACCCGGAGTACCATCACACTCCGGGCGTCGAGGTGACGACCGGACCACTCGGACAGGGCTTCGCGAACGGGGTCGGGCTGGCGATCGCCGAGGCGCATCTGGCCGCCGTCTACAACCGCGAGCAGACGATCGTCGACCACCACACCTACGTGCTGGCCGGCGACGGCGACCTCATGGAAGGGGTCGCCTCCGAAGCCGCCTCGCTGGCCGGCCACCTCGCGCTCGGCAAGCTGATCGTGCTGTACGACGACAACAAGGTCTCGCTGGCCGCCTCGACGGCGGTGACGTTCACCGAAGACGTCCGCGAGCGATTCGAAGCGTACGGCTGGCACACGCTCGAGGTCGGTCCCGAGTCGGCGAACGACGTCGACGCGATCGACCGCGCGATCGCCGTCGCGAAGTCGGAGCCGCTGCGTCCCTCGCTGATCGCGGTGCGCACGACGATCGGCTACGGCTCGCCCGAGCAGGGAACGTTCAAGACGCACGGCGAGCCGCTCGGCAAGAACATGCAGGCGACGCGCGACTTCTTCAAGTGGGAGTATCCGCCGTTCACCGTTCCCGCCGAGCCGGCGCAGTTCTTCAAGGACGCCGGCGCGAAGGGCGCGCCGCTGCAAGCGGAGTGGAACGAGCGCTACGCGCAGTGGAAGACGGCGAACGCGGAGCTGGCGGCGCAGTTCGAGCGCGCGCGCGACGGCAAGCTGCCGCAGAATCTCCCGTGGCCCTCGTTCGACGCGGAGAACGGCACCGTCGCGACGCGCGAAGCGGGCGGCGCGGTGATGAACGCGATCGCGGCCGCGCTTCCCGAGCTGGTCGGCGGCTCGGCCGATCTCGATCCGTCGACCAAAACGTACCTCAAAGGCCAAGGCGACTTCCAGCCCGACAACCACGCCGGGCGGAACGTTCATTACGGCGTGCGCGAGCACGCGATGGCCGCAGCGAACAACGGGATCGCGCTGCACGGCGGGCTCCTGCCGTTCGCCGCGACGTTCTTCAATTTTCTCGACTACCTGAAGCCCGCGCTGCGGCTGGCCGCGCTGAACAAGATCCGCGAGATCTTCGTCTTCGCCCACGACTCGGTGTTTTTAGGCGAGGACGGGCCGACGCACCAGCCGATCGAGCAGCTCTCGATGATTCGCGCGACGCCGAACGTGATCGACCTCCGGCCGGCCGACGCGCTCGAGACGCTCGAAGCGTGGAAGTTCGCCGTGCAGCCGGAGACCGGGCCGACCTGCATCGTGCTCACACGCCAGAAGGTTCCGTTCCTCGGCGCGCGCAAGGCGCCGGTCTCGCGCGGCGCGTACGTGCTGGTCGAGCCGCACGGCCTTCGATCGGCTCAGGGTGACCTTCCGGACCTCATCCTGATCGCGACCGGGTCGGAGGTGCACCTCGCCGTCGACGCGGCGAAGCTGCTCGCCGAGCGCGGGACGAAGGCGCGCGTCGTCTCGATGCCGTCGTGGAAGCTGTTCGACGCGCAGGACGAAGCGTACCGCAACAGCGTCCTTCCGGCCGAGGTGAAGGCGCGCATGTCGATCGAAGCCGGCGCGACGCTGGGCTGGTCGAAATACGTCGGCGACCGCGGGATCGCGTTCGGGCTCGACCACTTCGGAACGTCCGCGCCGGCCGCGGATATCGCCAAGGACTACGGGTTCACGCCGGAGCACGTCGCGGACGTCGCCGCCGGCCTCCTCGCCAACGTCTGAGAAAAGAGATACACGGAAATGGTCATGGAGCGAGCACAGAACAATCGTCATCACACCGGCATGTCGTTGCGAGCTCGGACCGGGGGCCCCACGCTCTGCGTGGGGGGCGCGCAGCCTGGGGCGGAGCGCCGTTAAAATGAATCAGCTCAAGGAGCTTGCAGCCGTCGGACAGAGCGTGTGGCTCGACTACATTCGCCGCAGCATGTTCGCTTCGGGCGAGCTGCAGCGGCTCATCGATCTCGGCTTGCGCGGGATGACCTCGAACCCGACGATCTTCGAGAAGGCGATCGGCGCCGGCACCGACTACGACGAGCAGCTGGGCACGCTCAGCGGCGAGTCGGACGGGGTGAAGCTCTTCGAAGCGCTCGCGATCCGCGACATCCGCAGCGCCTGCGATCTGTTCCACCCGGTCTGGGAGTCGACGAACGGCCTGGACGGCTACGTCTCGCTCGAGGTCTCGCCGACGCTCGCGAACGACACGCAAGGGACGATCGAGGCGGCGCAGCGCTTGTGGAAGACCGTCGACCGCCCGAACCTGATGATCAAGATTCCCGGAACCGCGGCAGGCGCGCCGGCGATCAAGGCGTCGATCGCGGCCGGGATCAACATCAACGTTACCCTGCTGTTCTCGGTCGACCGCTACGAGAACGCCGCCAACGCCTACATCGAAGGGCTCGAGGAGCGCGCCGCCAAGGGGCTGCCGATCGACCGCATCGCCTCGGTCGCCTCGTTCTTCGTCTCGCGGATCGACAGCGCCGTCGACAAGCTGCTGCAAGCGCGGATCGACAAGGGCGAGCACCTCGAGTTTCTGCTCGGCAAAGCCGCGGTCGCGAACACGAAGCTGGCCTACCAGCGCTACCTCAAGCTGTTCGGCGGCGAGCGCTTCGCCGCGCTGAAGGCGAAGGGCGCGCACGTTCAGCGCCCGCTGTGGGCATCGACCTCGACCAAGAACCCGGCCTATCCGGACTTGATGTACGTCGAGAGCCTGATCGGCCGCGACACGGTGAACACCGTTCCGCCGAACACGCTCGAAGCGCTGCTCGACCATGGCAACGTCCGCGCCGACACGGTGCTGGAAGAGCTCGACCGCGCGCGCGCCGTGTTCGAAGCGCTCGCCAGCGCCCAGATCTCGCTCTACGACGTCACCGAGCAGCTCGTCGCCGACGGCGTGAAGTCGTTCGACGACTCGTACAACGCCATGCTCGAGGCGATCAAGAGCAAGCTGGAGACGCTGCGCCGCGGGACGCCGCCGCGGGTCGCCCTCTCGCTCGGCGCGGCGGCGCCCGCCGCCGCGGCCGCGCTCGAGGGGCTGGCAGCGAACGACTTCCTGCACAAGCTTTGGACGCACGATCCCTCACCGTGGTCGAGCGATCCGGCGCACGTCGAGATCATCAAGCACGCGCTGGGCTGGGTCGAGATTCCGCAGCAGACGCACGCGCAGAGCGGCGAGCTGCGCGAGTTCGCGCTGGCGTGTTCGAAACGCTTCGACCACGTCGTCGTGCTCGGGATGGGCGGCAGCTCGCTGGCGCCCGACGTGCTGCGCGCGACGTTCAAGAAGACGCCCGGCTATCCCGCGCTGCACGTGCTCGACTCGACCGATCCGCAGCAGATCAAGGCGCTCGACGATGCGCTCGACGTCGCGCGCTCGCTGTTCATCGTCGCCTCGAAGTCGGGGACGACGACCGAACCCGACGCTTTCTTCCGCTACTTCTACCAGCGCGTGCAGCAGACGGTCGGCCACGAGAATGCCTGCGACCACTTCGTCGCGATCACCGACCCCGGCACGAAGCTGGAGCAGGAAGCGAAAGAGCTGAAGTTCCTGCGCGTCTTCACCAACGACCCGAACATCGGCGGGCGCTACTCGGCGCTCTCGTACTTCGGAATGGTCCCGGCCGCGCTCGCCGGCTACGACGTGAGCACGATCCTCGACCGCGCGATCAACGCGATCCACTCGCACGCGGCGACCGTCGCGAACCAGGACGCGCCGGGCGTGCGGTTCGGCACGGCGCTCGGCGCGCTGGCGAAGAGCGGGCGCGACAAGCTCACCATCTTCACCCATCCGTCGGTGAGCGCGTTCGGCGCGTGGGCCGAGCAGCTCATCGCCGAGTCGACCGGCAAGTCGGGGACCGGCATCGTTCCGATCGACGGCGAGCCGCCCGGCGAGGCTTCGGCCTACGGCGAAGACCGCGTGTTCGTCTACGTCGGTGCTTCGTTGCCCGGCGCGGCGGAAAACGTCGAAACGCTGCTCGGCGCGCTCGAGTCCGCCGGACATCCGGTGATTCGGTTGGCGATGAGCGACGCGCTCGACATCGGCGAGCAGTTCTATCTGTGGGAGATCGCGACGGCCGCGGCCGGCGCGGTGCTCGGGATCGACGCGTTCGACCAGCCGAACGTCCAGGAGTCGAAGGACAACACGAAGCGGCTTTTGGCGGAAGTCGCCTCGGAAGGGAAGTTCCCGGAGCGCGAGCCGCGCGTGCGCACGAGCGACGCGCTCGTGTTCGCGCTGAGCGGCTCGCACGGCGCGGCGCTCGGCGCGGACCTGCAGAGCGCGGTTGCGGCGATCGCCGAACAGATCAAACCCGGCGACTACGTGGCGTTCAACGCCTACGTTCCGATGAACGGCGACGACGAAGCGGTATTGGAACGGATTCGCACGACGGTGCGCGACGCGCTGCACGTCGCGACGACGGTTGGTTTCGGCCCGCGCTTCCTGCACTCGACCGGCCAGCTCCACAAGGGCGGACCGGCCAGCGGCGTGTTCTTCCAAGTGACGTACGATCCGCCGTCCGATCTCCCGATACCGGGAATGGTCGGCTTCCGGACGCTGCAGCGCGCGCAGGCGCTCGGCGACTTCGAGTCGCTCGACAAACGCGACCGGCGCGGCGTCCGCGTCCACTTCCCGGGCGATGCGAAAGCGGGGCTCGAGAAGCTCGCCGCGGCGTTCGAAGCCGCCGTCACCGCGCGCGCGTAAAAGGAGCCTCCGGTGCAGCTGGGGATGATCGGACTGGGGCGGATGGGCGCGAACATGACGACGCGCCTGATCCGCGGCGGACACACGGTCGTCGCGTACGACCGCGATCCGGCCGCCGTGCAGCGCACGGCCGGCGACGGCGCGACCGGCGCGTCCTCGCTGCAAGACTTGGTGTCGAAGCTGACGCCGCCGCGCGCGGCGTGGATCATGGTGCCGGCCGGCGATCCGACCGATTCGACGATCGACGAGCTGCTGAAGATCTTGCAGCCCGGCGACTCGATCATCGACGGCGGCAACTCGCGCTGGACCGACTCCAAAGCGCGCTACGCGCGCTGCAAGGAGAAAGGCGTCTCGTTCGTCGACGCCGGGACGTCGGGCGGGATCTGGGGGCTCGCCAACGGCTACTGCTTGATGGTCGGCGGCGACGAGGACGCGGTGAAGCGCGTCGAGCCGATCTTCCTCACCCTCGCGCCGGAGGGCGGCTACGCGCACGTCGGGCCGAGCGGCGCCGGGCACTTCTCGAAGATGGTGCACAACGGGATCGAGTACGGCATGCTCGCCGCGTACGGCGAGGGCTTCGAGATCCTCGAGAAGTCGGAATACACGTACGATCTGCACCAGCTGGCCTCGATCTGGCGCTACGGCTCGGTCGTGCGTTCGTGGCTGCTGGAGCTGCTCGAGCTCGCGCTCAAAAGCGATCCGAAGCTCGCCAAGGTGAAAGGCTGGGTCGCCGACTCCGGCGAGGGCCGCTGGACCGTGCAAGCGGCGATCGACGAAGACGTTCCCGCGCCGGTGATTACGCTCTCGCTCCTCTCGCGCTTCGTCTCGCGCCAGGACGAGTCGTTCAGCGCGAAGGTGATCGCTGCGCTGCGCAACGAGTTCGGCGGCCACGCGATCAAACCGGAATGACCACCACCTCGCCGGCCGGCGCGCCGGCCGTCAACCCGCTGCGCAAAGGGCTCGCGAGCGACCGCATCGCCGACCCGTGCAACATCGTCTTCTTCGGCGCGTCCGGCGACTTGGTCAAGCGGATGCTGATGCCGGCGATGTGGAACTTGCGGCTCGAAGGGATTCTGCCGACGAGCTTCGGCATCATCGGCTTCTCCCGCACCGAGTACACCGACGATCAGTTCCGCGACGAGATGCGCAAAGCGGTCGAGCAGTTCTCGCGCAACCCGCCGAAGGACCCGCTCTGGAGCGACTTCGCCAAGCACGTCTTTTACGTCTCCGGCGACTTCGACGATGACAACTGCTTTCGCGAGCTGCGCGAAGCCCTGGAGCGCAACGACAAGGAGCTGGGCACCGGCGGCAACCGCCTCTTCTACCTGAGCACGCCGCCGTCGGTGTTCGGAAAGATCATCGACAAGCTCGACAAAGACCAGCTCGGGCCGCGCGACAACAAGGCGGGTTGGACCCGGGTCGTCGTCGAGAAGCCGTTCGGGACCGACCTCGACTCGGCGCGCGCGCTGCAGGCCGAAGTCGAGAAGGTCTTCGACGAGAAGCAGGTCTACCGCATCGACCACTACTTGGGCAAAGAGCCGGTGCAGGACATCATGGCGCTGCGGTTCGCCAACGTGATCTTCGAGCCGATCTGGAACCGCAACTACGTCGACTCGGTGCAGATCACCGCGGCCGAGACAGTCGGCGTCGAGCAGCGCGGCGGCTACTACGACAACGCCGGCGCGCTGCGCGACATGATCCAGAACCACGTGATGAACCTGCTCGCGCTGGTGGCGATGGAGCCGCCGGTCTCGGCCGACGCCGACTCGATCCGCGACGAGAAGTTCAAGGTGCTGCGCGCGGTGCGGCCGATCGAGCCGGCGCGGGTCTCGCTCGACACGGCGCGCGGCCAGTACGACGCCGGTGCGATCGCGGGCAAGGCGGTTCCGGCCTACCGCGACGAACCCGACGTGCGGCCCGACTCGAACACCGAGACGTACGCCGCGGTAAAGCTGTGGGTCGACAACTGGCGCTGGGCCGACGTCCCGTTCTACCTGCGCTCGGGGAAGCGGCTCGCCCGCAAGATGTCGGAGATCGCGATCCGCTTCAAGCCGATCCCGCACCGGCTCTTCGGCGAAGCCGGCGAGCAGCTCGAGAACAACGTGCTGGTGATGAAGATCCAGCCCGAAGAGGGAATTTCGCTGCGCATCAACGCCAAGGTGCCGGGGCCGAAGATGCACCTGCGCGCGGTCTCGATGGACTTCAACTACGGAACCGGCTTCGGCGTCGTCTCCGCGCCCGCGTACGAACGGCTGATCGGCGACGCAATGCGCGGCGACGCGACGCTGTTCACCCGTTGGGACGCGGTCGAGCGCGCGTGGGTGATCGTGATGCCGATCCTCGAGCGCTGGCAGAGCACCGAAGACCAAAGCTTCCCGAACTACAACGCCGGCAGCCAGGGCCCGCAAGCCGCGGATCGCATGCTGGCGATGGACGACCGCGATTGGCGGAAGATATGAGCCTGGAGTCGTCGACGGTCTCCTCCTCGCTCGAGGCGATCCGCGGCGAGCTCTCGCGCGCGAAGCTCTCGACCTCGACGCTGAACTTCATCGTCTGGATCGACGACGCCGCGCGGCGCGACTGGGTCCTCGAGCGCGCGGCGATGCTGCACGAGAAGCATCCCTCGCTGATGCTCGTCTTCGACCACACCGGGACGCACGCCGGCGAAGCGACGGTGACGACCGCGCCGCGCGGCGCGCAAGAGACGTTCGCGATCCAGGGCGAGCGCGTCGATGTCGACGTCTCCGGCGCGGGCGCCGAGTCCGTCGTCGGCTACGTCAGCGCGCTGTGCTCGCCGAGCGTGCCGACCGTCATGTGGTGGACGGGATTCGCCGAAAGCAGCCGCGAGATTTTTTACGCGCTGTTGCCGTTCGTGCAGACGCTGGTGTTCGACTCGTCCGGGGGCGCGCGCGACGAGTCGGCGCTGTGCAAGCTGGTCGGATTCCACCGCGAGCATCCCGACGTCGTGCTGCACGACTTGGCCTGGATGCGGCTGCTGCCGTGGCAGGACATGATCGCCGCCTTCTTCGACGGCGATCCGGACTTGCTCGCCGAAGTCTACACGATTCGCAAGCTGCACATCGCCAGCGGCTCCGACTCGGAAGCGTTCTACCTCGCCGGCTGGCTCGCGAGCCGTCTCGGCTGGAAGGCGACCGGCCGCAACGCGTTCACCGACGGCCGCGGCGAAACGGTCGCCTTCGAGCGCAAACGCGAGGGCGAGATGCGCCGCGTGCAGAGCATCTGTCTCGACAGCGAGACGTCCTGGTATCACGGCGAAGTGACCGACGACCCCGGCGTCGTGCGCGTGTGGGTCGAAGGCCAGCACGCCCGCGAGCCGCGGCTGTTTCCGCTCAAAGCGATCGACAACGCATCGCTCCTCGAGCGCGCGGTTCTCGAACCCGGGAACGACGAGTTGTTCGAGACGGCACTGCGCAGCGCGGGCACGCTCATCGGCGGGTAGCATCGCGCAGCAATGAGCGAACGAATCGTCACCGTCGTGCCGGACGCGGCGGCGCTCGCCGCAGCGGCGGCCGACCACCTCCTCGCGGTCGTCGAGGCGACGCTGGCCCGGCGGGATGTCGCGCACGTCGCGCTCGCCGGCGGTTCGACGCCGCGCGCCGCGAACGCGCTGCTCAGCGCGCCGCCGCGCCGCGACGCGCTCGACTGGTCGCGGGTCGTCTTCTGGTTCGGCGACGAGCGCTGCGTGCCGCCCGACGATGCGGACTCGAACTACCGCATGAACCGCGAGACGCTGCTCGATCCGCTAAAGATCCCCACATCGCACGTCCACCGCATGCGCGGCGAGGACGATCCGACCGCGGCGGCCGCCGACTACGACGTCGTGCTGCGCCGCGAGCTCGGCGAGCGGCCGCGGCTCGATCTCGTGCTGCTCGGAATGGGTCCCGAGGGCCATACCGCGTCGCTCTTCCCCGGCACCGTCGCCGGAATCGACAACGACAAGTCGTGCATCGCCCACTACGTCCCCAAGCTAGGCAAGTGGCGCATCACGCTCACGCCCCGCGCGATCAACGACGCGCGCAACGTCGCGGTCACCGCCGGCGGCGCGGAGAAGGCCGACGCGCTGCACGAGGTCCTCCAGGGCGTCCGCGACGCCGACACCTACCCCGCGCAGATCGTTCGCCCGCATGACGGCGAACTGCGGTGGATCGTCGACGAAGCCGCCGCATCGCGATTGAGCGCTTGATGCAGCCTCAGCCGGAGCTCTGCGTTTCTACGTGATCGTGTGGTCGTGCGGCTCGTGGGAGCAGACGTCCAACGGAACGTCCCGGACGCGCTGCGCGAAGGTCCACTGGTGTCCTTCAGGGTCGGCGGCCTGGTAGCACCGATCGCCCCAAGGCCGTTCCGTGAGCTCGAGAACGATCTTCGCGCCTGAAGCTTGGGCCTGACGATAGTGCTGGTCGACGTCGTCGATATAGATGTAGAGCATCGCGCTGACCCCTCGGCGCGGGCTCTCGCCGTGCACCGACGGCAGCCCGAGCGTGATGAGGCTGTCGCACACCTCCATCTGCGTGCGCTGAACGCTTCCGTCCGGCAAGGTGTGGCGTGCCGCGGTGCGTTCCCGAAAACCGAACGCGCGCGTGAGCCATGCGATCGCCGCGGCCGGGTCGTCATAGATCAAATGCGGCCTGATGCGCGGTGACCCCACCGGCGGATTGGCGACCACGGCAGTTTGCTGATTGTCCATCATCTCGCTCCTATGCTCCCGGCTCTGCGAGGACGCCGGCCGGTTCGGCGGCTTCGCGCAAGACCGGCAAGACCGCGACCGCAAGAAACAGCACGCCGAGATACCACGCGGCGCCCGGCAGCGCGCGCGCGATTCCGGCGGCGAACGCGGCGGTGAAGATCGACGGCGCGAAAAGCGCGGCGAGACCGCGCAGCGTGCCGATCGCGCCCTGCAGCTCGCCTTGTTCGCGCGGCGAGACGCGGCGCGTCATCATGGCTTGACCGGCGGCCGGCGCAAGGCCCCACAGACAGAGCGGAACGATCGCGACGAAGAACCACCCGGTGCTCGGCGCAAGTCCGCAACCGATCATCCCGAGTGCGCCGAACCCGAGGCCCGAGAAGAGCGAAGTCCGTTCGCCGAAGCGTTTGACGAACCGCCCGATGACGGCCATTTGGGCGACCGCGGTGACGATTCCCAAGACCGCCAGCGAAACGCCCGTCATTCCCGGCTGCCAGCCGTACCGGTACGTCACGTACAGCACCCAGGTTGTCTGTATCGCGAAGCCCGCGAAGTTGCTGAAGAACGTCAGCATGCTGAGCTGCGTGAGCTCCGGATGCCGCAGCATCAGTCGGAACGATCCGAGTGGGTTCGCCTTCATCCACGGAAACCGCGTCGCGCGGTGCTCGGGCGCAAGCGACTCCGGCAAAACCAGCGCGCCGTAGATTCCGTTCGCGAAGCACAGCGCGCCGGCGACCCAGAACGGCAACCGCGGATCGAACTGACCGCACAAACCGCCGATCGCGGGTCCGAGCACGAAGCCGAGCCCGAACGCCGCGCCGATCATTCCGTATGCGCCGGCGCGCTTCTCGGGCGGCGTCGTGTCGGCGATGTACGCGCCCGCCGCAGTCGCGGAGGCCGACGTGATTCCGGAGACGACCCGGCCGGCGAGCAGCCACAGCAGATTCGGCGCGAGCGCCATCACGGCGTAGTCGACCGCCATCCCGAGGTTCGAGAGCACGATGATCGGCTTGCGGCCGAAGCGGTCCGAGAGCACGCCGAGCAGCGGCTGCCACACGAACTGCATCAGCGCGAACACCGTGCCGAACCCGCCGACGACCGCGGCGGCGCGCCGGACGTCGTTGTGCATGAAGCTTTCGATCAGCGGAACGAAGACCGGCGCGATCACGCCCAGGGCGATCGCGTCCAGCGCCAGGCTGACGAAGACGAAGACCACCGCGGCGCGGCGCGGCGCGCGTTCAGCGACGTTTTCCATCGGCGAGCTCCTTCGGCGAAGGGATGGCGTCGAGCGCGGCGATCCACAGCTCGACGGCACGGTCGATTCGTTTGCGGTCCCGCGTCGCGACCAGGTCGAGCAAGAACCCGCGGTACCCGGCGAGCAGCACGGTCGCGATCGCGCGCGCGTCGGCTTGCGTGTGACCGTCGCGCAGCGCGCCGGCACCGAGATAGCCGAGCCAGTCGTCGACGGCGCGCTCCACGAAGCCGGGGAAGCGCTTCGGATCCTGCAGCGCGAGCCCGTAGACTTCGAAGAACAGCCGGAAGACGCGCTCGTGCTTCGGCGCGCTCATCGCCGCCCACGCCGCCCGCACCGTCTCCGCATACGACGCCGGGTTACGCGGGAGCTTGTCGAAGATGGCGCGCTGCCGTTCCCGCGCGCCGGCCATGACGCTCGCGATCAGCTCTTCCTTCGAGCCGAAGTAGTACAGCAGAATGCGCGGGCTCGTCTCGACCGCTTCGGCGAGCGGGCGCAGCGAAAGATCGGACAACCCGTTCGCCATGACGTAGTCCACGATGCGCTCCAACAGCTCCACGCGCTTCTGCTCATCGGCAGTCCGCGCCATGGACCCATCCTACCATACTTGTAACGACCGTTTCAAGTATCGGGCATATCGGGCATATCGGGCATATCGGACATCCGGCTGCGCGAACCCGATGAGGCGCCGGCGCCTCAGTGCGGCGTTTCGCCGGTCGCGCTCGCCTCGTGCAGGCTCTCGCTCACGGCTCGATCGCTGCTGCTGCGGCGGACGGCCTTGAGCGACATGGAAGCGGCCTCATAGGCAACCGCAGTGCCGGCCGGCGTCGGCGCGTAGGTGACCGCAAACTCCTGGTCGAGCGCCATCGACGCAGCAACCGCTTTCGCGTCCTGGTTCGCGCCGAGGTACATGATCTTCCAGCCGTCCCGTTCTTTTTGCGCGATCTTCGCCGTGAGCGATTCGTGCGTGTACTCGACGGACGCGTTCTCCAGCCCGTCGGTCATCACGACCACCACCACGCTGCGGTCCTTCGCGCGCGGGTCGGCTTCGATCCGTCCGAGCGTCGTGCCGAGCGCATCGTAGAGCGGCGTCCCGCCGTTCGGATTGTAGTCGGCCAAACTCAAATCGACCGTCTCGCGCAGCGGGATCCCGTCGTACTTCACCCGGACGCGCGGTGCCGCCGGGTCGTTCGGAGCGTCGAACATCACTAGGGTGAGGAGGTCGTCCGGGCCGTCCTTCCGTTGGTCGGCGAGCCACGCGTTCGCGCCTTTGAGCGTCGCCTCGCGCAGCCCGCTCATCGAGCCGGACTCATCCAGGATCAGGGCGCAATAGAGGCGCTTGGGCGTAGTCATCGTTTCCCTTTCAAGAGTTCGCGCAGCGGACGGAGCTTCGGCTCGGCCGCGGGGGTGGGGGAGTACGTGATGCGGGGCGCGCCGCCGGGCGTCGTCGTCCGCTTCTCGGCGACCAGGCCTTGCGCCGAAAGGCTGTTCAGCGCCGCGTAGGTCGTGCTGCGAGAAACCCCGATCTCTCTCAGCGTTTCGGCGACCGCGGCCGGACTCGCCGCGCCTTCGCGTTGCACCGCCCAGAGCGCGAGCATCTCGGAGAATCGCTTCGTTTCGCGTCCCATATCCGGACGTAATCGTATCCGGTATTAGGACGCGAGTCAAGCCCGCCGGAGGGGAAGAGGCCGACTTGACGGCAGCTCAAGGCGCGTGTACACTCGGCGGGTTGTCCGCTAAGGAGGCCCATCATGCGACACGACGTCGAGTACGACCAGCTCCCCAGCTTTTACGCGCTCTAGCAAACGCCGCGCCGGCTATCCGTCCGAGACGCACGTCAAGCGCGGCGACCGCGTTGTGCACGGGGACAAAGAGCTGCTCGAGAAGCTCGGCCGAAACGACCCTTGCATCTGCGGATCGGGACGCCGGTTTCAAGAAGTGCTGCATGCGCAGCGGCCGGTATGACGGTGTCGAGCGAGACTACTACTTTCCGCGAATGACGGGAGACCAGCCTCTTAGCTGTCCAGCGTTGGAAAATACGACCGGAGCTCGCCGTCGCGCCGAATATCGGTAGTGCAGCAGTGGAAGCTGCCGCCGAACGGGCACACGCGGTCGAACGCGACCGGGATCACCTCGCAGTCAAGCGCCTCGAGTACCTCGATAATCGGCTGCTCGCGGCGCTCGACGACCGCGGTGTGCTCGTCGAGCATTAGGATGTTCATCGAGATCCAGCTGCTCACGTCGCGGCTCGCGGCGCCGGTGCGCGAGACGGGCGCTTCGATCACGCGCCAGCCATTCGCTCTGAACAGGTCGAGCGAACCATCGGTGCTCGGGCGCGCCGGGTTCACCAGCACGATTCCCGGCCGAATCGGGACGAGCGTCGTGCCGATGTGCGTCGGGAGCGCCTCGCGGAAGCCGATGCGGTGGACGCGGAACTCCGGGCCGAGATGGCGGCGGAGCCATTCGGCGCCGAGCTCGTTGCTGACCAGGTCCGGCTGCCAGAAGATGTCGCGGCCGAACCGCACGAACGAGGCCGCGTCGAAGACGGGCTCGATTTCCGTCAACAGCGGCCCGGACGCGAAGTCGTACGGTTCGGCGCCATCGCGCGCGCCTTCATCATAGAGCGCGTTAGCCATCAGCGGCTTCGGCACGGCGGTCCAGCGCGCGCCGCGGCGGAAGTACTCGGCGAGCAGCGTGCGATAGGCGCGGTACTCGAAGAACCGCGCGCGCTGCGCCATCGGCGCCTCGATGATCTCATCACCGATGACCAGCAGCAGATCGCGCGGGCACGCGTTCGCGCGGCCGTACGGCGCCTCCCAGTCCGGCGTCCTCACCGGGACAGCATGATCGACAGGATCAGGCCGCCGCACGACGATCCCGCGGTCGGCAAGAATCTGCGCAAACGCGTCTAGCTGCCGTTCCGCGTCGTCGATCAGCTCGGACATAACGCGCGAGCCGCCGAATGCGCGGCCGGGATCATGCGCGCGCAGATACGGCGCAAATGCCGGCTCGTACGCCGGCTCGGCCGCCCCACGCGCGGTCCCCACGATCACCTCGCGCAACGGATCCCACTCGTTCCACGACCAGACCGGCGCTGAATCAAACGAGCGTTCTCGCACCGCAGCGTTTTCGCTCACCGCCCGGCTGACTCCGTTCCAACACAATGCCGGACATTGCGACGCGCGGACTAACCCGTCGGTTCGGACAATATCGCGCGGTGATGGTTGCACATGTTCAACACGGTCCACCTGTCTGAACCGTCGGGTGCCCTTGAGGCGAAACAACAGGCGCCGAATAGAATCTGAAACATGACTCCTGGCGCTTCTGCTGCCCGGTCGGCGTTGTCGTCCCAAAACGCCTCGTCGACGATGCTTTTCAACCGCTGCCAAGTATCGAAAATTCCTGAACAGTCCCAGACGAGCGCTGGCGTCGTCGGCAATTCCTCCGCTTCGGCCAATTCGATCCAGCCGGTATTTGTCACGACCCTTCTTCTCTCGCGCAGCTTCGGCTCGCCAAGGATCGCGATCAGCTCGCTTTCGCTATACGTCCCCTCCACAAGTCCGCGAATCTAAAGCGGCCGGCGCGTGCCCGGCAGCGAGCCGCGCGTTACCGGCGGCGCCGTCGCGGTGGACGCCGGCGGCAGGACGCTTTGCGTCGGAGACAGTGCGTTGAGGGTTGAGCCGCCGAGGGCGCTGGTGTCGATGCCGTTTTGGGCGAAGACGCCGCCGCTGACGCGGTTCAGCTCGACGATCGCTTTGTCGAGATCGGTTTGGGCTTGCAGCTCGCGCAGCTCCTGGTTGGCGACGTCGAGCTGGCGTTGCAGGACCAAGAACGTCGTCGAGGTGCCGGCTCGGAAGCGGCGCTGCTCGCCGAGCAGCACGCGCTGCGCGGCTTCGCGCGCGGCCCGCGCGGCGACGAGGCGGTACTGCGCCTCGCGCAAGCCTTGGATCGCGTTCACCGACTCGCCGCGAATCCGCTGGAGCACCGCGGTCTCTTGCACGGCGACTTGACGCGCCTGCTCCTGCGCGATCGCGTAGTCGGCCTTGGCCGTGCGGTTGCCGAACGGAACTTGGAAGGTCAGCTGCGCGCTGTACGTCGGGAAGCGGTTGTCGAACGCGTTCTGAAACGCGGTGCCGAGTCCGCCGGTCTGATTCGGCGGCAGACTCCCCAAACCGCTCCCGCTGATCGGCGGGATCGGCGTGAGGGTCGGGTTCTGCGCGTTCGAGCGCGCGATCAGCGCGTCGATCGCTGCGATCTGCGCGCCGAACAGCCCGAAGATCGGGTTGTTCGCCGGGTTCACGGGCTGGCCCGCGAAACCGTTCGAGGTGTAGTTCAGGCCGAGGTCGATCTGCGGGCGGAGCTGGTCTTGCGCGAAGGCGAGGTTGCTGTTCGCATTGGCGCGCTGCGCGCGCAGCTGCGCGATCTCGGGCCGGTTCGCGATCGCGGAGTTGATCAGCGCGTCGAGCGAGGGCTCTTGCGGGATCTGCAAGATCGCCGACGTCGGAACGAGGTTCGCGAACCAGACCGGATCGCCGGGGTTCGCCAGGATCAGCGACTTCAGCTGCGTCTGCAGCCGCTGGACGTTCTGCAGCGCGGCAAAAACGTTGTCCTGAAAGACGTTGACCTGCGTGTTCGCCTCGACGATGTCGGTCGGCGCGACCGCGCCGCGCGCCGCCAGCCGCGCGTTCGAGGCCGCCTGCGCCTGCGCGTTCCGCAAGCCTTCTTCTTGAATCGCGACGTTGCGCCAAGCGGCGACCAGGTCGTAGTACGCGTTCGAAACCTGCACCATCGTGTTCGACGCCTGCGTCAGCGCAACGTCGCCGGCGATCGAGGCGTTGTTGCGCGCCAGCTGCAGCTGAAGCCGCGTCTGGTCGGTCGCCCGCCCGCGCGCGAGCGGCTGCGTCAGGCTGAACTGCAGCGCCGTCTCGTAGAACGGATTGTAGCTGTTGATCGTCGAGTTCGAGTTGACGCGCGTGCCGTTCACGCCGAAGCGGTACTGGCCGCCCTGCTGGGTCAGCCCTTGCAGCGCCGCGGTCACGCCCGCGGTGTCCTGCGTGACCGGCCCGCCGCCGGGGCCCGCCTGGAACGAGCTGACCGCCGGCGAGACGCTGTGCGAGTACTGCGGCACGAGCTGAAAGCGCACGTCGTACGCGCCTTCCGCGGCGACGATCTGATAGTTTGCGATGCGCCGGTTCGACTGCGCGAGCGCGAGGTCGGTGTTGCGCTGAAGCGCCATCGCGATCGCGTCCTGCAGCGCCAGCCCGACGAACGGCTGCTGCTGCACGCCGACGAGATCTCCGTTCGGCACCGCGCTGACCGGCGCGCTGAAGCCGGGCGCGACGCTCGGCACTGCCGGCAGCACTACCGGCACCGGCGGCGGCGGAAGCGTTCCGCCCTGCACGCCGCGGCTCGCAACACCCGGCGTCGTTTGCGCACCCGGCGTCACCTGCGCGCCCGGAGTCGCTGGCGCGCCGGGCATCGGCGTGAGCTGCGGCTGCGGCGGCGGCACGGTTTGCATCGGTTGCGGCGCTCCGCTCGCCGCCGGCGCGGGACTCGGCGCGGCGGGGGGCGTTTGCGCGAACGCCGTTGCGGCGGACGTAGTGAAGATGCTCGCGCTCAGCGCGAGCGCGGCGAAGCGCGGTCCGGCCATCGTCTTACTGATTGATCGCGATCGACGTCTCGACCGACATCCCGACGCGCAGCGGGAGCGCGGGCGGCGGGTCGTCGACGACGATGCGGACCGGAATGCGCTGGGTGACCTTCACGAAGTTCCCGGTCGCGTTCTGCGCGGGGACCAGCGAGAACGTGTTCTGCGAGGCCGGTGCGATCGCTTCGACGTGACCGTGGAACAGCGTTCCTTTGTACGCGTCGACCTTGATGTCGACCGGCTGGCCGACCCGCACCTTGCCGAGCTGCGTCTCTTTGTAGTTCGCGGTGATGTAGAGCTTGTTCTTTGGAACCAGCGTCATCAGCGACTGCGCCGGCGTGATCGCCGCCCCGACTTCGACGTTCTTCTCGCCGACGGTGCCGTCGATCGGCGAGCGGATCACGGTGTAGCTCACGCGGTCCTGCGCCGCCTTGACCTGTGCTTGCAGCGAGCCGGCTTGCGCGAAGGCGGCCTCCGCCTGCGCCTGCGTCGTCGAGACGCGGTACGGGTTGTCGCTCTCGGTCAACCGGCCTTGCGCGGTCTGGAGCTGGCCCTGCTGCGCGCCGATCCCCGCGCTCGCGGCCGTCGTCGAAGCGAGCGCCGCGGTGTACCGCGCCTGCGCCTGCGAGACGGCGGTCTGCGCGGCGGCGACGTTGTCGTTGGCGCCCTGGTACTGCGCCTGCGCTTGCGCGAGCGCGGCGCGCTGCGCGTCGAGCTGCTGCGCCGCGATGTCGCCGGTGCGCACGAGCGCGGCGTAGCGGTTGTAGTCGGCGGTCGCGCGCGCGAGGGCGGCGCGCGCGGACGGGACCTGCGACTGCGCGACGCGCAGCTGCGCTTGCGCTTGTCCGATCGCTGCTCGCGCGGCGTCGGCCTGCTGCTGCGCCGACTGCGTTTGCGCCTCGGCGTTTTGGATTGCGCTCTGCGCCGCGGCGACGCCGCCCGCACCCTGTGTCGTCTGCGCCGCGACCTGCGCGCGCGTCAGGTCGACGTTGGCCTGCGCGGCGCGCGCCTGCGCGCGCTGCGCGTCGAGCGCGGCCCGCGCCTGCTGCAGCGCGGCGAGCTCGTCGGTGTCGTCCAGACGCACCAGCACTTGTCCTTTGGTCACGGGCTGGTTCGCGTCGACGAGCACCTGGGCCACGCGTTCGGAGATCTTGCTCGAGACGGTCACGATGTCGCTGTCGACCCGCGCGTCGTCGGTCGTCTGATGGCTCGACGCGTACGCGAAATAGCGGACACCCCAGATCAGCGCCGCGATGATGACGATCGCCGCGATCACCAGCACCCACACCGGCGGGCGCCGGCGCTTCGTCGTCGTCGTGACCTCCGTCGCGGCGGGCGCCCCGCCGGCCGGCGGCACGCCCCGGCTCTCGCCGCTTACCGTTCGCGGCGCCGGGGCTTCGGTGCGGGTTTCCACGTTACGCTGAGACTCCGTGCTGGAAAAGGTCGACGATCCGGTCGAGGACGGCACGATCCGGGACGGCGCTGTCCCAGAGCTTGCGCCCGACCACGTACGAGAAGAGCATGCCCAAGAAATAGCGCGCCGCGAAGGTAGGATCGCCGCGCATCTGCCCGCCTTCCCCCTTCAGCGCGAAATACGCCCCCAGATCGGCCAGAATCTGGGCCGGGCCGCGCCACTCGGGCGAGTCGTCGGTGCGCGAAGCGTCCTCGGCGAGCGAGACGCACATCATCGCGCGCTTGGCGAGCATGTGGTCGACGACGTAGTAAGCGACCGTCCGCAAGTCGGCCGTGAAATCGTCCCCGGGCAGCGATGCCAGCATCGAGCGCATTTCCTCGATACCGCAGGCTTGCTCGCGCATCGCGTCGAGCAGCACGCGCTTGGAGCCGAAGTGCCGGAACAGCGTCGCCTCGTTGACCCCCGCCTTCTCGGCGACCTCGCGCGTCGTGGTGCCGCGCGTGCCGTTGCGCTCGAACAGCTCGCGCGCCGCCGCGATGATCCTCGCGCGGGTGTCTTCGACGCCGGCGTGCGAGCGGGGTCCGGTGGAGATCATCAGTTCTTCTTCTCCGACTTGGTGAAGATCGCGTCGTCGACCGCGACGTTCGTCTTGTAGTCGGTGTAGGTGCCGTGGGCGACGGCCTTGGCGTAGGGGATGTGAATCTCGGCGTCCTGCTCCGCCAGCATCGAGTAGCCGGCGATGGTGCGGAACGTCTGCGTCATCGTGATCTGGCCGCCGTTGTAATAGTCGTAGCGAATCGAGTCGATCGTCCACGCGCTCGGGTCCACGAGCACGGTCTCGTGGTCGATCATCCCGCGCACGCGCTGCACCATCCGCAGCTCCAGATCTTTGCGGCCGTTGTACTCGCGCTCGCCTTCGTAGGTGATGTGGAAGCGCTTCTCCCAGCTCGCGGGGTCGCCGATGTCGGCAAACATCCGGTCGAAGCCCTTCGCGAGCGACGGAACGCGGTCGAAGACCACCTCGTAGTTCGAGGGCCGCTTGAAGTACGTCGTGCCGTCGAGGTGCTGGCGCAAGAACGGAAAGGACGTGAGCCGCAGGTCGACGTGCATCCGGCCCTGGTAGGAGCTCAAGGTCGGATTGCGCTCCTGCACCTTCATGAGGATCGCGGCCGGATCGGTCGGGTGCTCGGCGGCCGCCGAGACCGGGATCCCGACCAGCGCGATGAGCGCCGCGAACGACGCCGCCGCGAGCCGGCTCAGCAGGCTGCGCCGCGGACGGGCGATCTCGTCGGGCTGAAGCGGGAAGGCGAAGACGTGGTTCAGCCCGGTCAGCGCCAGGCCGTCCCGCACGGCGTCGTCGGCCGGGGTCACCTCGATCGCCCCGCCGCGCTCGCGCAAGCGGCGCAAGCCCGTGATGAGCGCGGAGACCGTGTCGGAGGGAAGCCGGTCGCCGGCCAGGACGACCGACAGGCGCGGGGCGTCGTTCGCGGTCGCCAGGAGAGCGTCCACCGCGGCGGTGATCTTGAGACGGGCGTCGCCGTCGTCTGAGTGCAATCGGAGTGCGTCGTGCTGCTGCTTGTGATCCATGGGAAATTTCAGAAGGCTCATGCGCGAGAGAAACTCATGCGTGTGGGTACTTGCATGAACACTATACCTGGTCGGTTGGATTCATGCAAGCACCCACTTGCAACTTTTTGAGATGGGGCAGCCCGACCTAGCCGCCTTCGCGGACGAAACGGGGCTCGGCCCGGCCCAGATTCACGTTCGGCAACTCGGAAGCGAGGAAGCAGCCGCCTGGAGCCGGGACGACGGGCGGACGATCTACCCGGCTTCCATGATAAAGGTCCCGCTCGCGCTCGCCGTCGGTCAAGCGATCAACGCCGGCCGCCTCCGCTGGGACACCGAGGTGACCGTCGACGCCCGCAACGAGACGCTCAACGACGCCCCCTCGCCGATCGCCGCGGGCTACCGGACGACGGTCGAAGAGCTCGTCGTCTACATGCTGCAGCGCTCCGACAACGTGGCGACCAACCAGCTCTACGACGTGCTCGGCCGCGAGCGCGCGACCGCCGACGTCCACGCGCTCGGCTTCCGCCGCACGTTCTTCCGCCGCAAGCTTTCCGGCGCGCTGCCGCGGATCGACGACCCGGAGATGACCGGGATCAACGCCTTCCCGGCCGCGGAAGCCGCCGCGGTCTTCGAGGCCATCGCCGGCGACCGGGTCCCCGAAGCGGCGGCGCTGCGCCGCGTCCTTGCGACGTCCTGGTGGGACGTCAAGCTCTCGCGCGGGCTGGAGAGCGGCGATCGCTTCGCGCACAAGACCGGCGACACCGACGAGGTCTCGCACGACGGCGGAATCCTCACGCTGAGCGATTCGTCGCGCTGGGTCGTCGTCGTCTACACGGAGCTCCCGAGCAGCGAGGAGAACGACGCGCGCTTCGGCGCGTTCATGCGGATGCTTCGGCCGCACTTGCGGCGAACGCGCCCCGACGACACCACCCCACCAGGAGTTGAAGGATGAAAGGCACCACGGTTCCGGCGCTCGCGCTCCTCGCGGTCGCCGCGCTCGTCGCGCCCTCCGGCGCGGCCTCGAAAGGCCCGGCCGCCGGAAAGAACGTGCACGTCGGCGTGATCGCCGACGTCACCGGCGGCGCCGGCGTGTACGGGACGCCGCAGAAGAACGCGTACGAGCTTGCGAACGAGGACATCAAGTCCGGCAAGATCGACGCCGGCGGCGCGAACCTGACGTTCGACGTGCAAGACGCGGCGACCGACCCCGCGCAGGTCACCAACCTGATGCAGAAGTTCACCACCGACGGCTCGACGCCGATCGTGCTCGGCCCGACGCTCTCGGGCGAAGCGTTCAAGGCGTTCCCGATCGCGGTGAAGGCGAATTTCCCCGTGATGGGCACCTCGACCACCGCCGAAGGGGTGACGGCGATGGGCGCGACGGTGTACCGCGACTCGCTCGCCGAGTCGCAGGTGATCCCGACGACGGTGAAGCGCACGCACGAGCGGTGGCACTACAAGACGGCCGCGATCATCTACGGCGACGACAACGCGTTCACCAAGACCGACGGCGACATCTTCGCGCGCGAGCTCAAGGCGGCCGGCGTCGACGTGGTCGACACCGAGACGTTCCACATCAAGGACACCGACTTCCAGCCCGCGCTCACCCGCATCGAATCGAAGCATCCCGACTTGATCGCTATCGGCGCGCTCTTCCCCGAGGCGACGAAGATCATCCAGCAGGCCGGCAAGCTGGGGATCAAGACGCACATGATCGGCGGCAACGGCCTCAACTCGCCGGAGATGTACAGCGTCGCCGGCCCCGCCGCGCAAGGCACGGTCGTCGGCGCCGCCTGGTACTCGGGCGCGAAGTACTCCTCGAACGTCGCCTTCGTGAAGAGCTACAATGCGAAGTTCGGCAAGCCCCCCGACCAGTTCGCCGCGCAGTCGTACGCGGCCGCGCAGATCGTGGCATACCTGGTCGCGCACGGCGCGACGACCAAGGACGAGATGATCAACGCGCTCAAGGGCGTGCGCGTCATCCAGACGGTCCTAGGCCCGATCGGCTTCGACTCCAACCGCGACGCAAAATCGTCCCCGGTGATCCTCTCCATCGTGAAAAACGGGTTCACGTACTTTCACTGAGCTGAAGAACGGCGGACGCGCGGCATGATCGCACAACAACTATTGAACGGGTTGTTTCTGGGGGCGGTCTACGCGCTGTTCGCGGTCGGGTACACCCTGGTCTTCGGCGTGCTCGACATCTTGAATCTGGCGCACGCGGCGATCTTCACGGCCGCCGCGTTCGCCGCGTTCTCGCTCGCCGCGGACGGTCTCCCGCTCCCGCTCGCGTTCGCCGGCGCCACGGTGCTGGGCGGAATCATGGGGATCCTGCTCGACCGCGTCGCCTTCGCGCCGCTGCGCGCGCGCAACGCCGGAACGCTCGTGCCGCTGATCTCCTCGATCGGCGTGGCGATCATCATCGGCGCCGCGCTGCGCGGGATCTACGGCGTCGACGAGCGCCACTTCACCACCGGCGGGCTGGACACCGCGCCGGCGATCCACCTCGGCCCGGTGACGTTCACGACCGTCGAGCTGGCGATCTTCCTGGCCGCGGTCGTGCTGATGCTGGTGCTGAGCTGGACGCTGCGCGCGACGACGCTCGGCCGCCGCATCCGCGCCGTCGCCGAAGACCGCGTCGCCGCCGCGCTGCTCGGCGTGGACCTCGAGCGCACGATCGCCGCGACGTTCTTCATCGCCTCGGGCCTGGGCGGCGCGGCCGGCGTGCTGACCGCGCTCGAGTACAACAGCGTCACGCTCGACATGGGCGGTCCGATCGAGCTGAAAGGTCTCGCAGTGATCATCCTCGGCGGGATGGGGAGCGTCACCGGCGCCGTGATCGGCGGCTTCATCCTCGGCGCGGTGGAGACGCTGGCGATCGCGTTCGGCTTGAGCGCCTGGCGTGACGCGATCCTCTTCGGCGTGATGTTTCTGCTGCTCGTCGCGCGCCCGACCGGCCTGTTCGGCAAACGCGCGCTGCGCGAAGCATGAGCTACCTGCTGGACTTCTACGCAAAGCACTCGCGGCTGATCGACCAGATCGGGATCAACGCGATCCTGGCGCTTTCGCTCTCCGTCTCGCTGCAAGCCGGTCAGCTCGCGCTGGCGCAAGCCGCTTTCATGGGCATCGCGGCCTACGTGTCGGCGATCCTCGCCGTGCAAGCGCACTGGCCGCTGCTCGCGACGATGCTGGTCGCGATGCTGGCGTCAACCGCCGTCGCCGCGCTGCTCGCGCTGCCGGTGCGGCGGCTGCGCGGCGTCTTTCTGGCGATCGCGACGATCGGCTTCGGCGAGATCGTTCGCGTCTTCGCGAACAACCTTTCGATCACCGGCGGCGCCGAAGGGCTCAGCTCGATCCCGAACGACGCGACGACGCCGGTCATCTACGCCTCGCTGGCGCTGGTCGCGCTCGCGCTCGTCGGGCTGTCGCGCACGAAGTTCGCGCTCGCGGTCGCGCTCGTGCGCGAGGACGAGCACGCCGCGCGCGGCGTCGGCATCGACGTCGGCACGGTCCGCATCCTCTCGCTCGCGCTCGGCGGGGCGATCGCCGGCCTCGCCGGCGCGCTGTACGCGCACGCTTCGTTCTTCATCACGCCGACCGACTTCGGGTTCCAGCGGATGGAGCAAATCCTGGTGTGGTGCGTCGTCGGCGGCGTGACGAGCCCGCTCGGCGCGGTGCTCGGCGCGACGGGCCTCTCGATCTTGCCCGAAGCGATCCGTTTTCTGGCCGACTACCGGGAAGTCTTCAACGGCATCATTCTGCTTGCGGTGATTCTGTTCGCGCCCGGCGGCCTGGCCTCGTTCTGGCGGCGCGGCGCCGTGCGCGTCAACGTCTGATGGAACCGCGCGCGTGAGCCTCGTGCTGGCCGACGTCGGCGTCCGCTACGGGGGCGTCGCAGCGCTGCAGGACGTCTCGCTGATCGTCGAGCGCGGCCACGTGCTCGGCCTGATCGGCCCGAACGGCGCCGGAAAGACGACGCTCGTCAACGCGACGACCGGGCTAGCACCGCTCGCCTCGGGCACGATCGCGCTCGACGGCATACGGATCGACGGCCTCCCTCCGCACCGCATCGCACGCAGCGGGATCGCGCGCACCTATCAAAACATCCGCCTCTTCGCCGCGCTCGACGTCCACGCGAACCTCGCCGCCGGCGCCTACGCCCGCCCCGGCCGCCTCACCGCCGACGAGATCGCAACATTGCTCGAGCGTGCCGGGATCTCCGGCGCCGATCCGGGCACGCGCGCCGGTTCGCTTCCGTACGGCGACCAGCGCCGCTTGGAGATCGCGCGCGCGCTCGCCGCGCAGCCGGTCGTGCTGATGCTCGACGAGCCCGCCGCCGGGATGAACCCGGCGGAGACGACGCGCCTGGTCGAGACGATTCGCGCGATCGCCGCGAGCGGGATCGCGGTGCTGCTGATCGAGCACGACATGACGCTGGTGCGCGCCGCCTGCGACTCGGTCGTGGTGTTGAACTTCGGCGAGGTGATCGCGCGCGGCACGCCGGCCGAGGTGGCGCGCGATACGGTCGTCGTCGAAGCGTATCTCGGCAGCGGCGCGGAGGCGCTGGCGTGAGCGCCGCCGCGTCGCCCCGCGCATCAAACGTCGCCGTGCTCGCGGTCGACGCGCTGCGCGCGGGCTACGGCAACATCGAGGTGCTGCACGACGTCTCGATCGCGCTCGACGAGGGAACGCTGTGCGCGATCGTCGGCGCGAACGGCGCCGGCAAGACGACGCTGCTGATGGCGCTCGCCGGCGTGCTGCCGGCGCGCGGCGGCCAGGTGACGTTCGACGGCCGCGACGTGACGCGTCTCTCCTCGCACGCGCGGGTGAAGCGCGGGCTCGTGCTGGTCCCCGAAGGCCGCCGCATGCTTCCCGGGATGAGCGTCGAGGAGAATTTGCAAGTGGCGGCGAGCGCGCGCGGCGCCGAAGGCTTCGCGCGCATCGACGGGCTCTTCGACCGCTTCCCGATCTTGCGCGCGCGGCGGAACGTCCCCGCCGGCTCGCTCTCCGGCGGCGAGCAGCAGATGCTCGCGATTGCGCGCGCGCTGGCGATCGGCCCGAAGGCGCTCTTGCTCGACGAGCCGTCGATGGGTTTGGCGCCGAAGCTGGTCGACGAGATCTTCGCGATCGTCGCCGCCGAGCGCGCCCGCGGCACGTCGATCTTGCTGGTCGAGCAGAACGCGCGCCGCGCCTTGGCGCTCGCCGACCGGGCCTACGTGATGGAGCGCGGCCGCATCGTGCTGACCGGCACCGGCGCCGAGCTCGCCACCCACCGCGACGTCGTCGCGGCGTACTTAGGCGGCTGACCGCGACGTCTAGTTGAGAGCCGCTCGCGAGAGCAGCCGTTTCCGGTGGGCGGCGGTGGATAACCGGGCTTTCCTGTGGAGAGCCGGGCGACGCGTGCGCCCGACCCCTTGCGCCGCTGCGGGCGCCGCATTATGATGCCGACACGTCGAAGGCAACGACGGCGGGGCGAGCGACGAGAGGCTCGCCGGCGTAGAACGCGACCGGCGCGCGGTGTAAGCCGAGCGACAGTTGTACGGAAAGCGCCGTTCCGAAGTTCGACGCCGTCTTGGCTGATGGTGAATCGGCGAGGACATGCGCAGATCGATTCTCGTGCGCCGGCCTCCAGGAAACATGCCTGGGGGCCGCGTTGCTTGTGGATTACGGGGATTGCATGTGGGTCGCCGTGGAGAACTGAAGATTCTTGTGGATGAGAGGTTTGAGCCTCTTGCGCCGTGATTCCGAGGTTCGTATGATGTCGTCACGACGAAGGAAACTTCGGCGTGCGAGCGACGAGGAGCTCGCCGATAAAGTAGACTTGCAGCGCACGATGAAAGTCGAGCGAGGTAAGGAAGAAATATCGATTCGAAGTTCGACGCTGGTTTGGCCGATGCAAGTCGGCGAGACCACGCGCAGATCGGGTTCTCGTGCTGAAGAAGCCGTACAGGGAAACTTGGACGGCTTCGTCGCTTCTCTGCGACATGTGCCTCTTTGGTCGGGTGGCGCATAGTGCTGTGCGGGGCACGCTCCCTGCGCGCATCCTGCGCTTCGGTCGCTACCACTCCGTTCGCTCCCGGCCATCCTGGCCTCCGCGAACTCCGTGAGTGCCCCGCACAGCACTATGCGCCACCCGACCCGGCACGATGTCGGGCGGGCGACGAAGGTTTCCGGGGCATAGCAGGGATTGTGCCAAGCCGGGTCATTTTCGCGGGGCGCTTTTTTGGGAGGGTGTGGATTGCGTGAGTTGCTGCGGAATGGCGTGGAGAAGTGAAAGTTCTTGTGGAGAAGCGCCGTTTTCGGCCTTTAGCCTATTGCGTGCTCCGTACGCAGCGCTTATGATGCGAGCACGTCGACGGCAACGACGACGGGCGAGCGACGAGAAGCTCGCGGTGCAGAATCGGACGCTGAGCGATGCAAGTCGAGCAGCGTATGAATGAAGCGCCTACGAAGTTCGACGCCGTAATGGCCGGTGCAAGCCGGCGAGGACGCGCGCAGATCGGATTCTCGTGCTGACCGAAGCCGTACGGGGCGACCCGAACGGCTTCGTCGCATTTGAGCGATCGGCGCGCGTTCGCCGGCAATTCTACGATGGTGCGGTGCTGCGAGTTCCACCATCGTGCCGGGCCGGGTGGCGGGTAGTGTTGTGCGGGGCACTCGCGGAGTTCGCGGAGGCCTGGAGGGCCGGGAGCGAACGCAGCGGTAGCGACCGGAGCGCAGGATGCGCGCAGGGAGCGTGCCCCGCACAACACTATCCGCCACCCGGCCAAAGCGCGCTGCCCTGTGGAATGAGCGATTTGATGCGAAACGCCGTGGACAAGCAAAATTTCTTGTGGACGGCGGCATCGACCATCTTGCGCGCGGGAACGATGAGACCTTATGATCCGTCCACGTCGACCCCGAGTCGACCGCGAGCAGCGAGAAGCTCGCCGGCGAAGAGACAGTACACGGAAGGCGCAAGCCCGACGGATGCCCGATCGCCGAGACGAACATGACGCCCTCCTGGCTGAGCCGATCGGCGAGGAGAAGCGCTCCTCGATTCTCGCGCGAGAACGAAGCCGCGCCGGCCCACGCCCCGCGGCTTCGGCGCGTTCTGCCAACTATACGCCAGCGGCGTGAACGCGGCCGGCACACGCCGAATGCGCGCGCCGATGCACTTGCACGTTCGGATTATTTCCGTCACGGCGTTCGTCGCGTGCGCTGCGGCCGCCACGACGGCGCTCTCAACCGGCGCACCGGGCGAGGTCACGATGTTTCGCGGCTCGCCGGCACACGAGGGCGTGTATCCCGGGCGCGGCACGCCGTCGTACGGCGGATTGCAGTGGCGCTTTCGCGCGGGCGGTGCGATCCACGGGTCGGCGGCCGTTGCGAACGGCACGGTGTTCGCCGGAAGCAGCGACACGAAGCTGTACGCGCTTGATGCGCGCACCGGCGGCGTGCGATGGGCGCGCGCGCTCGGCGCGCCGGTCTCGTCGACGCCCGCGGTCGCGAACGGCGTCGTGTACGTGCAGACGTTCGCCGGCCGCGTGCTCGCGCTGCGCGCGTCGAACGGGACGACGATCTGGAGCCGCGACGGCGCGGCGCTGATCCCGTTTCCGTGGGGACACGAAGGCTGGGACGTCTATACGTCTTCGCCGACGCTGGTCGCGGGGACGCTGCTGATCGGCGGCGGCGACGGCTTTCTGCGCGCGCTCGATGCGGCGACCGGGCGCGAGCGGTGGCGGCTTGCGACGAGTGGGCGCGTGCGCGCGACGCCGGCGGTTCACGACGGCCGGGTGTTCGTCGCGAGCTTCGACGGCGACGTGTACGCGGCGGATCTGGCGACGGGGCGGCTCGCGTGGCGCTTCGAGACCGAGGGCCATGCGCTCGACTCCAGCAAGTTCGGCTACGACCGGCACTCGGTGCAATCGTCGCCGGCGGTGGCGGGCGGCATCGTCACGTTCGGGTCGCGCGACGGACACCTCTACGGCGTCGACGAGCAAACCGGCGTGCAGCGCTGGCGGCTGCACGACACGGTGCCGTGGATCATCGCCTCGCCAGCGATGCAGGACGGCCGCGCGTACGTATCGAGCTCCGACGGGCGGTACGTCGAAGCGGTCGACGCCGCGAACGGCAAACCCGTGTGGACGTTCGACGCCGGGGCGAACTTCTTCAGCTCGCCCTCGATCGCGGGCGACGTCGTCTACGACGCCGACTTTCAGGGACGCGTGCACGCGCTCGACAAACGGACCGGGAAAGAGCTGTGGCGCTTCTCCGCGGAGGGGAGCCGCATGATTTCCACACCGGTGATTGCGGGGGGACCGGCTCTACGTCGGCGCCGACGACGGCTCACTCTTCGCGATCAACCTCGTACAAGGCGAGGCGCTGCGGCGGGCGGTGTTCTGGGACGGCGCGTACGTGAAGTCGAATCTGATCGCCGCACACGAACGGCTCAAGACGTACTTCGCGGCGCGCGGCTACGACGTGCTTGACGCCGAGGCGCTGCGCGCGTTTCTCCAGGCGCGCATCGCCGACCGCGCCCGCAGCGTCGTCGTCTTCGCAATGGACGATCTGCCCGACGCGCTGCGCGACAACGCGCGCGGGCGCGGGCTATTGCGCCGTTATCTCGACGCCGGCGGGAAAGTAGTGTGGCCCGGCCTTCCACCGGCGCTGTTCAAGGTGGACCGCGCGAGCGGCCAGGTCGACGTCGGGACGCTCGATCGCTCGCGTCCGGAGGCGCTGGTTGGCGTGCGCTTCCAACGCGGCAACTTCGATCCGCTCAGCGAGCACGTCACCGCGGCGGGACGGCGCTGGAACCTGGACGGCTGGTGGAACGGGACGTGGTCGGCCGACGCGGACTCGGTCACGACGGTGCTGGCGCGCGACGAGAACGGTGATGCCGGAATGTACGTGAAAACCTACGGCGGGCCGGACGGCAGCGGCTTCGTCGGAATGATGGTTCCCGAGGCCGAGACGACGACGCACTTCCTCGGGATGCTGCAGGTCGCCGCGGAGTTGTTTCCGCGCTAGGGCACGTCCATCAGTTACCGTTCCACTGCGTGAACGGCGCGGGCTTCGAGTACGGCGGTCCGACTTCGATCGTCACGTCGAGATGCTGGGTGAGCTCGATCTTGCGCGGATCGCCGGTATAGCGGTTTCCGTCGACCCAGACGGCGACGTGCTCGTTCTTCTTCGGCTTCGCGCCGGCGACGTCGGACTTGCTCAGCGGCCGCCCCCAGATGTCGAAGAAGTTCCCGAGCGTGAAGTATCGGAAGCTCGGCGACTCGATGTGAATGATGCCGTCGGGCGTGTGCGTGTGCAGCCAGTAGAAGCACTGTCCGACGAGCGGGCGGCCGACGTCGTCGGGAACGGTCACCGGTTTACCGTGATCGAAGATCGCGAGGTGCTGGTGAATGTGCAGCACCGAGCCCTCCATCTGATCGCAGCGGATCCCGTCGACCGGCTGCCCGGCGGGGATCGCGGCGCGCGCGGCACCGGCGGAGGCCAGCATGCCGAGCGCGAGCAGGAAGACGAACGGCTTGAACGGTCGCATGATCGCTGTTGGTAACGCGCTTTCCGGATCGGACGTTCCTGCTCGCTTTAGGCCTGAGGCCCGCGCAGCGCGTACTGGGCAGCGAGCTGGCGGGCGATCTCGGCCGCACTGCGGCGGGCTTCTTCGGGCGCGATCACTTCCGCTTCGGCGCCCCAGCGCAGCGACCAGCGCACGATCTCGAGCGGGTCGGCGACGCGGTACGTGATCTCGACGCCGCCGTCCGGACGGCGCTCGACGCGCCGCTCGCGCGCGACGCTCGACGCGGCGACGACCGCTTTCGCGATCAGCGGCGAGAAGCGGACCGTCACCTCGGTCGTCGTCCCGGCGTGGAAGACGCCGCTGACGGAGTTGGCGCCGTACGCCTCGAGGTTGAAGTCAGCCGGCTTCTCGTACGTCTGCGGCGTGATCGCAACGTCGCCGACGTTGTCGACGGCGAAGACGCGCATGTCGCTGCGCGTGTGGTCGTAGCCGACCAGATAGACGCGGCCGTTCGAGACGATGAACCCGTACGGGTCGACGCGCCGCTGCGTGCGCGCACCGCGCTTGTCGGTGTAGCCGAAGGTGACGCGCCGCCGCTCGCGCTCGGCGCCCTGCAGCTGCTCGAAGACCCGCTCGACCGCGGCGTCCATCGCGACGGCTTCGAACCGAATCGCGAGCGAGCTGCTCTCGACCGCCACTTCGGCGCGCCGGTCGCTCGAGCGCAGCAGCTTCTGCGTCGTCTCCTCGATCGCGGTGGCGAAGGTTCCGCCGAGCGAGGAGCCGAGCCGCTTCAGCGTGACGAGCCCGAGCAGCTCGCGGTGCGAGAGGTTGAGGCGGCGCAGACTGTACCCTTCGGCGAACCGGTACGTCCCGTGGGCCCGGTCGAAAAACCAAGGAAAACCGGCGTCGGAGAGGACGCTCAAATAGCGCCGCAGGGTGCGCGTGCTGGGCGGCTTCTCGTCCGCGATCTGGTCCTTGAGCTCTTCGAACGTGAAGCGCCCCTCGTCGATCGCGCTGAGCAGCCGCACGAGCAGGACGACTTTCGGTTCGGCCCGTTCCTCGGCCACGCCCGGGTTCTTCTTCATCTTCGAACAGTGTCCGTGCGGCTTTTCGTAGGGTGGGGAGCCCGCGCGAAGAATCGGTCCCGGAACGCAGCCCGACACTCGGTAAGGAGCACCATGGACGACCACCGACCGGACACCTCCGTCGACCGGAGAGAATTCATGCGCCGCACCGGCGCCCTCGGGATCGCCGGCGCCGCCGCGCTCGGCTTCCCGCTTCTCGAGACGCGCAACGCAGCCGCGGCGCCGCTTCTTCCGCCGCGCGACGTGATCGCGGCCGGCGGCGGCGCGACGGTGAAGATCGGCCACATCGACGGCTTCTCAGGCGTGTACGCGGCGGCGTCCCAGTCGCAGCAGCACGGGATGGAAGTCGCCGTCGCCCAGCAGATGCGCAAGAACAGCCGCATCAAGTACGAGATCGTCAAAGGGGACGACGCGAACAAGGCGGCGACCGGGACGACCGAGGCCAAACGGCTCATCTTGCAAGAGAAGGTCGACCTCCTCACCGGCTGCCTCAGCTCGGCAGTCGGGCTGGCCGTCTCCGCTACCGCGTCGGAGAACAACACGTTCTTCCTGGCGATCGGGACACACGACACGAACATCACGGGGCCGAAAGCGCACCGCGTGACGTTCCGCCAGACCTGCTCGAACGCGATGCTCGCGAACGCGGTCGGCCCGGCGCTGCTCAAAAAAGGCAAACGCTGGTACTTCCTGATCGCCGACTATGCGTTCGGTACCGACGGCCACGAACGTCTGAAGAGAATCCTGCTGGCGCAAGGGGGCCAAGAGGTCGGTGCCGACCTGCACCCGCTCGGCCAGACCGACTACTCGTCGTACCTCACCAAAGTCCGCAACAGCAACGCCGACGTGCTCGTCTTCTCCAACTACGGTCCCGATTGCCAGAACGCCACCAAACAAGCCGTTCAGCTCGGGCTCCACAAGAAGATGACGTTCGGCGGCATCCTGTGCGGCAACGACGTCGCGATCGGCATGCCGGTCGACGATCTCGTCGGCTCACTGTGGGGCTACGTGTGGGGACCCGAAGCGGGCGGCGATGCGATGAGCGTCTACAACGCGCTCAAACCGGGCGTGAACGAAGTCGACTGGCGCCAGTACCTCGGCTACATGGCCGGCAAGAACATCATCAACCGCCTGGAGGCGGCCGGCACGACGGCGACGGAGAAGATCATCGAGGCGTTCGAGAACTACCACTACGACGCCGCGAAGAAGAGCGGCGCGTACTTCCGCAAGTGCGATCACCAGGCGGTGCAGCAGACGTACGCCGGCGAGATCATCGCGAAGGACAAGCGCCGCAGCCCGAACGAGTTCTTCACCATCGCTTCGACGGTGGGCGGCGACTACGCCGCGGAGCAGTGCTCCAACCCGGACAGCACCGCGGCCGAAAAGATCATCACCTCCGAGAAGGTCGGCCCGCGCGAAGGCTACACGGTCGTCTCGCTCCGGTAGCTCGCGCTCGGACGAGCATGCACGGACGGCGGTCGCGCGAGCGGCCGCCGTCTTCATTGGACGGGCAGTTCGTTTAGGTTGGACGGCCGGCGGGGAAAGCCGAACGACCATGACCGCGACGACGATCGTCGAGCTCGTTTGCCGTGGCGCGGACCACCGTGAGGCCGTCAGCGGCCCCGACGGTTCCGGGCTCGACTACGTCTCCTTGTGCAACGCCGCCGACGCCGTCGGGTCGGCCCTGGTGGCGCGCGGCGTCGCGCCCGGCGAGCGGGTCGCGAGCGCGCTGGGCGCCGGACCGGAGCTCGCCGCCGCGCTGATCGGCACCGGTGCGGCTCGCGCGGTCTTCGCGCCGCTGCCGCCACTGGTCGACGAGCCGTCGGCCCGCGCCGCGCTGCGGGCCCGGGACGCGCGCGTCCTGCTCGCGCCGGCGGCGCCGCTCCCGCCCGGCGTCCGCGCGGCCGCGGCGGCGCTCGGCGTGCCGGTCCTGCGGATCGGCTTCGACGAGCGCGGCTTGGCTTTGATCGACGGCGAGCACGTCTTCGAGGCGCACGACCGCATCGCCGAACCGCACGACCCGGCGTACGCGCCGCTGGAGGGAGCGCCGCTGACGCACGAGCAGCTCGTCGCCGCCGCCGGCGAGCGGGGCCTGGCCGGGCTGCTCGACATCGTCGCCGGAGGCACCGTGCCGGCCGCCGTGCGGAGCGGCCTGGCCGCCTGACCGGGTTCTATCCTTAAATTAATAGTTGACAGCGCGCCCACGGCGTGCTAGCGTCGTCCCATGCCCCGCAAGAAGTCGCCGACCCTCACCGAGGCGGAGTACCGCCTCATGCAGGTCCTTTGGGACCGCGGTGAGTCGAGCGTCGCCGAAGTCGTCGATGCGATCGGCGATCCGCCGCTCGCGTACAACACCGTCCTCACCACGATGCGCATCCTCGAGCAGAAAGGCTACGTCCGCCACAAAGCGGCCGGCCGCGCCTTCATCTACAAAGCCGTCGTCGCGCGCGACGAAGCGCAGCGCAGCGTGGTCACCCACGTGCTCTCCCGGTTCTTCGACGGCTCGCCGCGCGAGCTGGTGCTGAACCTGCTCGAATCCGAAGCCGTCGACGACACCGAGCTCGACCGGCTGCGGGAGCTCCTCGACAAGGCCAAAGGCCAGCAGTAAATGCTCGAGGCGGTCGTCGGCGTCGCGCTTCGCGCGATTCTCGCGAGCGTCGTCTTGGGCGGAGTGCTCGGCGCGCTGGTGCTCATCGCCACGCGCGCGCTCGCACTCACCGCCGCGACCCGGCACGCGCTGTGGACGACCGCGCTCCTCGCGACCGCCTTGATGCCGCTGGCCGGCGTCGGCGTCAGCGTCGCGAGAGCGTACGCCGCACCCCAGCTTGTCGCCACCGCGCCCGAGACGGTGAAGGTCGTACGGGCCCCGCTCTCGGACATCGGTACGAAATCCCGAACGGCGCACGATTCTTCTGCGCTCGCTCAGCCGCCTGAACCGAAATCGCCGGCGCAGACGCCGGCGAGCTCGCCGCGCTCCGACGCGTCGCATTCCTTTGCGTCCTCACTGCGCGACCGGTTCACGTTCGCGGGGTGGACGCCGCGCGTGACGCGGAATCTCGCCGCCGGCGTGGTCGGCGTATGGCTGCTCGGCGCGCTGATCGGATTGTTCGGGTTGGCCGCGAGCATCCTGCGTGTGCGCGGCCTCAAGCGGCGCTCGAGCCCACTCGACGGAACGCTCGCCGACGAGCTCCCGTGGCTGACCGCGCCGAACGCGGCGCGCGAGATCTACCTGCGCCTGTCTTACGAGACCGAGACGCCGGTGGCGATCGGCTTCCGCCGGCCGGTGATCCTGATTCCGACCGAGCTTGCGACGGCCGAAGGGCTCGCCGCGATCGAGTCGCTCGTGCTGCACGAGTACGCGCACTTGGCGCGCCACGACGACTGGACGAACCTCGTGCAGCGCACGATCGAGCGGATCTTCTGGTTCAACCCGGTGGTGTGGCTGGTCGGGCGCCGGATCGCGCTCGAGCGCGAGATCGCCTCCGACGACGCGGTCGTCGAGAAGACCGGCGAGCCGCACGCCTACGCGACCTCGCTGTGGCGGCTCGCGCGCGAGATGCGCATGCCCGAGCACGCCGTCGTCGCGCCGGGCGCGCTGCTGACCCGCAAGCAGATCACCGTGCGCATCGAGCAGCTGCTCGACAAGAAGCGCGCGCGGCTGCACCGCTCGCCGGCGACCGCGCTCGGCGTCGCGCTCGCCGCGCTGCTCGCCGTCGGTTTCGTCGCGACGAGCGCGCCGGCGATCGAGCTTCCGCGCGCCGAATCGCCGCTCGCAACGTCGAACGCGGCAGCAGTGCCGGCGGCCCATACGACGGCGGCGCGCCGCGTCGTGGCGTGGCACGAGACGACGCACGTCACCACGCCGGCCGGTGCCGCGAAAGCGATTGCCGCCCAGCACGCGAACGCTGGCACGACCGCGCCCGAAACGACGACCGTGAAGACGGAGCACACGATCGTTCGGTACCAGAGCGCTCAGTCGAAGCCGGTCGTGAACGAGCGGATCGTCTACCTGCACGACAGACAGAACTCCAAGACCGTGCCGGCGCCGCCGGCCGACTCGGTTCCGGTCCCGCCGGCTCCGCCGGCTCCGCCGGGCGCCCCCGCCGTGCCGCCGGTTCCCGGGTTCGGTCCCGACATCGCGAAAACGATCAGCGCGGCGATGGCGGCGGTACCGCGCGAGATCGCTCAGGAGACCGGAGCCCCGCGCAAGCGGCACGCGAAGTACGACGGCTCGAAGGTCACCCGCGAGATCGTCGCCTCGTGCCTCGGCTGCTCGTTCCGCGGCAGCGACGCGCGCGGCGTGGACCTGCACGGCTTGAAGATCGTCGGCGACGACTTCAGCGACGCCGACCTGCGCGGCGCGAACCTCTCCGGCGCACGGCTCGCCGGCGTCTCGCTGGCGCGGGCGAAGCTCGCCGACGCGAACTTGCGCGGCGCGGCGTTCGCCGGCGTCGACCTCGAGGGCACCGAGCTCGACGGCGCACTGCTCGACAACGTCACGATGGCGGGCATCTCGATGCAGCACGTCGCGCTGCGCGGCGTCGGTCTGCGGAACATCATGGCGAAGTGCACGGGCTGCGACTTCTCCCGCATGGACTTGCACGGTGAAGACCTGCGCGGCATCGTGCTGAACGGCGCGGACCTGAGCCACAGCGACCTGCACGGCGCGAACCTCAGCGGCGTGCGCTTCAACGGTGTCGACCTCTCGCACGCCGATCTGAGCGGCGCCGACCTCACCAACGCGCAGTTCGCCGGCTGCGACCTGAGCACGACGAACCTGCACAACGCGCGCATCACCGGGATGACGATGCAGGGAAGCTCGCTCGGCGAATGACCCCCGCTCTTCTTTTTGGCCGCTACACTTATTTCATTAGTTACAAAATCTGCCCAAGGAGGCTGCCGTGATCCGTTCCCTCGTCCTCGCCGCGCTCGCGCTGCTCGTCTGCGCGGCGGCGATACCCGCCCGGGCGCAAGACACGCTTTCGCGCGAGCTCATCGACGCGTGCGTCGGCTGCCGCTTGCCGCACGACTTGCACGGGCGCGACTTGCACGGTTTGCGCTTCGTCGGCACCGACTTGCGCGATGTCGACTTTTCGCACGCGAACTTGAGCGGCGCGCAGTTCACCGGCGCGAACCTCGACGGTACGCGCTTCGACGACGCCGACCTGCGCAACGCGCGATTCGTGGGCGTGCGGCTGGGACGCGCCTCGTTCGCGCGCGCGAACACCGACGGGGTGAGCTTCGTCGGCGCGAAGGTGACGCAGGCGGCGCTCGACGGCACGCTCGGCCGCGTCATCATCCGCAACTGCACCGGCTGCGCGCTGCAAGGTCTCGACCTGCACGGCGCCGACCTGCGCGGGATCAAGGTCGTCGGCGCGAACCTGAGCGATGCGAACTTCGCCGGCGCGCGGCTCAACGACGCGCAGCTGATCGGCGTCCGCGCCCACGACGCCGATTTCTCGCGCGCCGACCTGCACGGCGCGAACCTCTTCGGCGCCTCGCTGCGCGGCACGAAGCTCGCCGGCGCCGCGATCGGCGACGCGGTGCTGTGCAGCGAAGCGCGCGACTACTACCCGTCCGGCACCACCGAGCACCGCACGATCTGTGCCGACCTGCGCGGCGTCGACCTGCGCGGGCTCGACTTTCGCGCCGCGCGGTGGTGCAGCAACGACGATGAAGCGCGCCCGCGCACCTGCCGCACCGTCACCCGCCAAGAGCTGATCGACATCGCTCACGCCGACCTCACCGGCGCGCAAGCGCCCGCCTAAGGAGAATTGCACCACATGCTTCGACCGATCGCTCTCGGGCTCGCCGCGCTCGCGCTGACGCTCGCCGTTCCCGCAGCGCCGGCGGGCGCCGAGGACAACCTCGTCCGCCAGCTCGTCAACGCGTGCACCGGCTGCCGCTTCCCGCACGACCTGCGCGGGCGCGACCTGCACGGCCTGCACTTCGTCGGCGCCGACCTGCGCGACGTCGACCTCTCGCGCGCCAACTTGAACGGCGCGGCCTTCGTCGGCGCGGACCTGGAGAACGCGCGCTTCGACGACGCCGACCTGCGCAACACGCGCTTCACCGGCGTGCGCTTCGCCAACACCTCGTTCGCGCGCGCCAAGCTCGAGAACGTCACGATGGAAGGCGTGCGGCTCGGGCCGGGCGCGATCGTCGGCGCCGACTGGACGAGCTTCGTGCGCCGCTGCGTCGGCTGCGACCTGAGCGGAAGGGCGAGCATCCCACGCCGCTATCGCACGTACGCCGATGTCGAACAGCGCCTGCGCGAGCTCGCGCTGCACCCGCCGACGATTCCGCCGGACGTGATGCGCCGGCTGCACGAGCTGGAGCTGCACCCGCCGGCGGTTCCGCCGCTGCCGCCGCTTCCCGACTGGTTCGATTCGACGCCGCCCGCGCCGCCCGCGCCGCCCGCGCCGCCTGCGCCGCCGCCCGCACCCCCGGTACCACCGGCGCCGCCGGCATCACCGTAAACGCGCGCGAAGCCGAGGAGGGGACGTGAACCTCCTCGGCTTCGATTTTCGCTTGGTTGCGAGATCTAGCGGCGGAAAGCGGTCAGCCCGATGAGCGCGGCGACGCGCGAACGCTTCGCCTCGAAGCGCGGGAGCCACGAGTCGCGCGGGTAGTGCGCGCGCCAGTCGTTCATCGCGTCGTCGACGAGCGCGAGCTTTCCGGCCATCGCGGCGAGGTTCCGGTCGCCGCCGACCGCGCGCCGCTCCAGCCCGTCGAGCTCGTTGCGGATGCCGAGCACGCTCATCTTCATCCGGCCGAAATACTGATCGGCCGGCGCCAGATCGCGCATGCCCGCCTGCGCGGCGGCGCTCGCGAACGCGACGAACAGCATCGCCGTCGCGAGGATCTTACTCACGTGGAAGTTGCGCATACTCGGACTCCGGGTAGGTTGCGATCAGCCAGTCGAGCATGTCGTTGCGGCGCACGCGCGCGTCGTCCATCTCGAGCTTGCCGTACAGTTGCGCGAGCGCGTAGGCGTACTTGGGGATCCACGGATCGCGCGGGAAGTGCCGCTGCCAGTCGTGGAGCGCGTCTTCGACGAGCACGGCTTTGTCGTAGATGTGCTCGGCTTGGTCGGGCTGAGCGTCGGCGCGCGCGCTGAGCTCGGTGAGCGCGTTGCGCACGCCGAGGATGCTCATCTTCAGACGTCCGAAGTAGCGATCGGCGGGGGCGAGGTTTCGCGAAGGGTCGGCGAACGCCGGCGCTGCGAACGTGATCGCGAGCACCAGCGCGAAGAGGGTCCGTCTCATGGGTGCACGTCCTTGTCGGTGAGTTGACGAAGCACTCGCGTTCCAATCCTCGGAGCGCGAGCGTATCGAGTTCATCGGCGCGCCCGGCAAAACGTTAAGCCGCTTCCCTCGCTAGAAGCGGCTCAAATGAGTGTTTTCGGCGGGACTGTGACCGTGCTTACTCGGGGTCGCCGAAGAGGAACGCAAGATCGTCGCGCGTGAGCGTCTTCGCGACCGCGCTGTCGGCTTTCACGACCGCCTTCGAGAGCGCCGTCTTGCGCTCGGCGAGCGCGCGAATTTTTTCTTCCACCGAGCCGGCCGTCACCATGCGGTACGCGGTGACCGGGCGCGTTTGCCCGATGCGATGTGTGCGGTCGATCGCTTGACGCTCGACCGCCGGATTCCACCACGGATCGTACAAGATCACGTAGTCCGCCGCGGTCAGCGTGAGCCCGACGCCGCCGGCTTTCAGCGAGCACAGAAACACCGGCGGACCGTCGTCGCTCATGAAACGGTCGACTTCGATCTGGCGGTCGCGGTCTTTCGTCGAGCCGTCGAGGTAGCCGTACGGAATCGCGCGGCGGTCGAGCACGCCGCGCATGATGCGCAGCATCGACGCGAACGCGCTGAACACGAGCACTTTGTGGCCGCCGTCGAGCACTTCTTCGACCGTCTCGATGAACGCGTCGAACTTGCCGCTCGCCTCGGGATCGTCGAGATATTCGGGAACGAGCAGGCCCGGATGCGCGCAGACTTGCCGCAAACGCGTCAGCGCCGCCAGCACGTGCACCGTCGCCGACTCCGAGCCTTCTTCGTCGTACTTCGCGAGCACGTCGCGCCGCGCGGCCTCGGCGATCCCGCGGTACAACCGCCGCTGCAGCGGCGTGAGCTCGCACTCGATCACCGCTTCGGTGCGCTCGGGCAGCTCGCGCGCGACGTCTTCCTTGGTGCGCCGCAGCAAGAACGGCTCGAGCCGCGAGCGCAGCGCCGCGGCGGCGCCTTCGTCGCCGTCGGCGATCGGCAGCTCGAACCGCCGCCGGAACGAGGTCTCCGAACCGAGCAAACCGGGCTCGACGAACCCGAAGATCGCCCACAGATCGCGCAGCGAGTTCTCGACCGGCGTGCCGGTCAGCGCCAGCCGGTGATCGGCCTGCAAGCCGCGCACCACCTTGGCGATCTGCGAGGCGGGGTTCTTCGCGTTCTGCGCCTCGTCGAGCACCAGCGTGCGGAAGCGAAAGCGCTCGAGCTGCTGCGCGTCGAGCCGCGCCAGCGCGTACGAGGTGACGACGACGTCGTACTCGTGGATCGTCTCGTACTTCGCCGCGCGCTCGCTCCCGGATTGCAATCGCAGCGTCCGCAGCGAGGGCGCGAACTTCTTGATCTCGTTCTCCCACGTGTGCGTCACCGACGTCGGCGAAATCACGAGGATCGGCGATGCGCCCTCGAGCTCTTTGCGCCGCTCGACGTGCGCGATTACTTCCAACGTCTTGCCGAGCCCCATCTCGTCGGCTAAGATGCCGCCGAACCGGAACGACGCAAGGTACGACAAGAAATCCAAGCCGCGCCGCTGGTAGTCGCGCAGCACGTCTTTCAGCATCCGCGGCGGTTCGACTTCTTCGATGCCTTCGAAGTTGCGCAGCCGTTCGCGAATGCGTTCTACTTCTTCCGGCAACGCGACGTCGCCGAAGGCTTCGTGCAGCTCGTCGCGCATCGCGACGAGCGACGCCAGTCCGGTGCGGCGGCGGTCCGTCAGTTCCGAGAGCAGGTTCTGGCGCGAGCGCAAGTCGCCGACGTCGACGAGCTTGCCGCGCAATTCGGCGTAGCGGCCTTTCGCGCCGAGCAGCGCGCGCAGCTCGTCGCGCGTGAGCGGTTCGCCACCGCCGACGAACACCGAGACGTCCAGCTCGAACCAGTCGCCGGCCTCGGAGCGGTTCGCGCTGACGGCGACGTCGACGCTGCCGCCGCCGGCGAGCGCGGCGAGCGACTCGTCGAGGCGCACTTCGGTGTCGTCCCAGGCCGGCCACAGCGCGCGCACCACGTCCGCCGCGCGGTCGGCGTCGTGCAGCGCGAAGCCGTCACCGCCGCGCGGGACGAAGCCCGCGTCCAAGAACCGGCGCGCGAACGCGCGCGCGACGTCGGGCGCCCAGCGCACGAAGCGCTTCCCGCTCGCGCTGACCGCACCGTGCGCGCTGAACGGCGCGAAGACTCCGCTGCCGCGGTCGACGAACGCCAGCCGCGCCAGCAGCGCGCCCTCGCGCCACGCCGCGCGCACCAGGAGTCCCGGCCGCTCGGCATCGACGACGCCCAGGTCGGCCCGTTCCTCGGGCGTGAGGAACGGCGCGACGCGCGCGATCGCGCGGACCGAGGGCACCCCGCCGTCGCCGCGCGGCGGGGCCGCGGTCGCCGCGCGCGCCGCCGCGATCACGCGGCGCGGATCGAACAAGCCGTCGAGCAGGTACGCCGCGCGCTCCGCGACGAGCCAGGGCGGCGGCCCGTCGACGACCGCCGCGCCGGCCGGGTCGACCGGCGTGCCGTCGGGCGCCTCGAGCAGCGGGACGAAGCGCGCGCCGGCCCGGACCGCGCGCAGCCGCACGCCGCGCGTCTCGACGGCGAACGAGGCCAGCTCGGAGGGGTGCCGGTTCTCGCCCGGCGCCTCGTCGAAGCGCAATCGCGGGTGGCGGGCGAGCCGGAAGAGCGCGCGCGCCAGCGCCTTCGGGGAGGCTCGCGAGCCGAACGCCTCCTGGACCGCGTCGTCGCGCAGCAGGGTCCGGTCGACGTCGTCCCAGTCGTCGGCGGGTGTCTGGTCCATCATGGCGACGATCGCGTCGGCGTCGCGGATGACGCCGCGCAGCCGCGGCGTGTCGAGGTAGAGCGCGCCGCTCAGCGCCCCGCCCGGCGCAATCGAGAGGACCGGCCACACCGCGCGGGCGCGCGCACGGGAGGCGTCCGGCTCGGCGTCCGGGAGCCAGGAAAGGTCCGGCTCGGCGCCGTCCAGGTCGAGGACCGGCGGCGCCGCTTCCTCGGCGGTCCGGACAACTTCCAGCGTCGCGACGACGTGCTCGCAGACGCCGCTCGCCCCGCAGGTGCAGACCGCGCGGAGCGCCTGCGGTCCGGTCCCGGACGACCACTCGACCGCGGTCCCGACCGGCGGCTTGGCCTTGACCGCGGCCTCGATCCGCGCCGGCTGAACCGAGCGCAGCACGACGCGCCCGCCCTCGACGAGGAAGAGCGCGTCACGCGTGAGATCGCGAGCGAACCAGGTACCGATCTGCGCCGGAAGACGCGATCGCCAGAGCGCGTACGGGGTCAACCTTCCAGTATTCGGCACGAAGAGGCCTCGCACTTTCGTGCGAGGCCGTCGTTTTTATGCGGGCTGCGCTTCGGGCTGGCTCGGTGCGGGCGGTTCGACGTGGGGGATCTTCGAGAAGCGCAGCTTCTCCGGGTTGTCCTGCGAGACTTCGGCGAGGATGCGGTCGCCCGAGCCGAAGGTGCCCTTCAGCATCTCCTCGGCCAGCTCGTCCTCGACCTCGCGCTGGATCGCGCGGCGCAGCGGACGCGCGCCGAACTGCGGATCCCAGCCCTTCTTGGCGAGCAGCTGCTTCGCGTCGTCGGTGACCTCGAGGTACATCTCCTGAGCCTTGACCTCGCGGATGACCTTCTCCAGCTCCAGCCCGACGATCTCGGCGATCTGCTCGCGGTTGAGCTGGTGGAAGACGATCACGTCGTCGACGCGGTTCAAGAACTCCGGCCGGAACGCGTGCTTGACCTCGTCGAGCACCTTGTTCTTCATCTTCTCGTACGCCTGATCGTCGGTTCCCGCGTCCTTCTGCGTGCGGAACCCGATGTCGGTCGTCGTCTGCATCCCGGTCGCACCGACGTTCGAGGTCATGATGATGACGGTGTTCTTGAAGTCGACGACGCGACCCTGAGAGTCGGTCAGCCGCCCGTCTTCGAGCACCTGCAGCAGCAGGTTGAAGACGTCCGGATGCGCCTTCTCGATCTCGTCGAGGAGCACGACCGAGTACGGACGGCGGCGCACCGCTTCGGTGAGCTGTCCGCCCTCTTCGTAGCCGACGTATCCGGGCGGCGCGCCGACCAGCCGCGAGACCGAGTACTTCTCCATGTACTCCGACATGTCGATGCGGATCATCGACTCGGCGTCGTCGAACATGAACTCCGCGAGCGAGCGCGCGACCTCCGTCTTTCCGACGCCGGTCGGGCCGAGGAAGATGAACGAGCCGATCGGGCGCTTCGGGTTCTTCAGCCCGGCGCGCGAACGCCTGATCGCGCGGGTGAGCGTCGAGATCGCCTGGTTCTGCCCGATCACGCGCTTGTGGAGCTGATCCTCCATCCCGAGCAGCTTCGCGGTTTCGGCCTGCGCGAGCTTCGAGACCGGGATCTTCGTCCACGACGCGACGATGTGCGCGACGTCGTGCTCGGTGACTTTGATCGTCTTGTCTTGCTGCGCGCGCTTCTCGGCCCACTCCGTCTCAAGCCGCTGTTTCTCCAGGCGCAGCTTTTCCTCGCGGTCGCGGATCGCGGCGGCCTTCTCGAACTCTTGCGACTTGACGACCGACTCTTTCTCCTGTTTGACCTGGCGGATCTGGTTCTCGATGTCGCGGATCTCCGCCGGCGGAAGCGTCGCCTGCAGGCGCACGCGCGAGGCGGCTTCGTCGATGAGATCGACGGCCTTGTCGGGGAGGAAGCGGTCGGAGATGTAGCGGTCGCCGAGCTTCGCCGCGGCGGCCAGCGCCTCGTCGGTGATCGTGACCTTGTGGTGCGCCTCGTAGCGGTCGCGGAGCCCTTTGAGGATATCGATCGTCTCCTCGACCGTCGGCTCGCCGACCATCACCGGCTGGAAGCGGCGCTCGAGCGCGCTGTCCTTTTCGATGTGCTTGCGGAACTCGTTGAGCGTGGTCGCGCCGATGCACTGCAGCTCGCCGCGCGCCAGCGCCGGCTTGATGATGTTCGAGGCGTCGATCGCGCCCTCGGCCGCGCCCGCGCCGACCAGCGTGTGGAGCTCGTCGATGAACAGGATGATCTCGCCGGCGGCGCCGCGGATCTCGTCCATCACGCGCTTCATGCGCTCTTCGAACTCGCCGCGGTACTTCGTCCCGGCGACCAGCCCGGCCAGATCGAGCGTGATGACCCGTTTGTCGCGGAGCGGCTCGGGGACCTCGGACTTGATGACGCGCTGGGCCAGGCCCTCGGCGATCGCGGTCTTGCCGACGCCGGGCTCGCCGATCAGCGCGGGGTTGTTCTTGGTCCTGCGGCTGAGGATCTGGATGACCCGCTCGATCTCGTTCGCTCGCCCGATCACCGGGTCGAGCTTGTTCTCGCGGGCTAGGGTCGTCAGGTCGCGGCCGTAGGCGTCGAGCGTGGGGGTCTTCGACTTGCCCTTGGGCGCAGGCGGCTGCCCCTCGGCTCCGAGCAGCGAGGTGGTCTGGACGCGGACCTTGGCCGGGTCGACCCCGAGGTTCGTCAGGACGCGGGCGGCGACGCCCTCGCCCTCGCGGATGAGGCCGAGCAGCAGGTGCTCCGTGCCGATGTAGTTGTGATTGAGCTGGCGGGCCTCTTCGAAGGCCAGCTCGATGACCCGCTTGGCCCGCGGGGTGAAGACCATCTCCTGCTGAACCGTCTGCCCGCCGCGGCCCACGATCGCCTCGACCTCCTGGCGAACTTTCGCCAGGTTGACGCCGAGCGTCTCGAGCACTTTGGCCGCGAGGCTCTCGCCCTCGGAAATGATCCCGAGCAGAATGTGCTCGGTCCCGATGTAGTTGTTCCCGAGCCGCTGCGCCTCTTCCTGAGCGAGCACGATGCTGCGCCGCGCGCGTTCGGTGAACGGTTCCCACATTGACATGACTGTGCGATCTCTCCTGAGCGGCTGACCCGCTCCTGCCGGTCCTCTTATAACTTTCGGCGGGTTGGTTCAGTTTCACACCGGACCTTTGCCGAAACGTAGCATGGAAGCGGACCCCTGGGGGGCGAAACGGAGGTCTTCCGTCAACGGAGGTCGCCGCGATCCACTTCCTCGGCATGCTCACGCCACAGCAAGTGGCGGACCAGTTCGTCAACGGCATCACGCTGGGGATGCTGTACATCCTGGTGGCCCTGGGCTTGAACATCATCCTCGGGCTGATGGGGGTGATCAACTTCTCCCACGGCGCGTTCTTCATGCTCGGCGCCTATCTGATGTTCCAGCTCAACGGGGCGATCGGGTTCTGGCCGGCGATCCTGGCCGCCGCGGTCGTCGTGGGACTGCTTGGGATGGCGTTCGAGTCGACGCTCATCCGCCCGCTCTACAAACGAATACCGGAGTACACGCTGCTGCTCACGTTCGGGACGGCGCTGATCTTCGCCCAGGTCGTGCGCAAGGTGTGGGGAGACGACGCCGTGCGCGTCGACCAGCCCGCGTACATCCCGCAGTCGATCTCGCTCGGCGGCTACCAGCTCCCGTTCTACAAGGACGTGCTGCTGGTGCTGCTCACGATCATCATCTTGGCCGCCGTCTGGCTGCTGCTGAACAAGACGAACATCGGGATCATCATCCGGGCCGGAACGCGCGACGCCGAGATGGTCAAGATCCTCGGGATCAACATGCCGGTGATGTTCACGCTGGTCTTCGGGATCGGCTCGTTCATGGCCGGGCTCGCCGGCGCCCTGGCGGCGCCGATCTACGCGGTGCAGCCGCAGCTCGCCTCGCAGTGGATCGTGCTGACCTTCGTCATCGTGATCGTCGGCGGAATCGGCTCCTTCTGGGGCGCGATCGTCGGGGGGCTGCTGATCGGCGTGATCTCGAGCTTGATGTCGCTCGTCTTTCCGCCTGCCGTCGATTTGAGCGGCTACGTGATCATGGGGATCATCCTGCTGGTGCGGCCGCGCGGGCTGTTCGGCGTGGAAGGCCTCTTCGAGTGAGCGTGCAGCAGGCTACGGGCGGGCGGCGAAACGTTCTGGAGCACCCGCTGCTGTGGACCGCGGTGATCATGGTGATCCTGCCGTTCGTCGCCGGCGCGAACCCGTTCCAGCACCAGAGCGGGTTCGTCGACATCGCGACGACGATGCTGGTCTTCGGCCTGTTCGCCAGCGGGTTCAACCTGCTCTTCGGGCACGTCGGCGAGCTCTCGTTCGGGCACGCGATGTTCTTCGCGATCGGCGCGTACACGACGGCATTGTTCACCAAGGGGTTCCACGTCCAGCTCTTCGGGCGCACGATCCAGCACGCTACCGCCGACAACATGATCCTCGCGCTGGTGCTCTCACTGGTGATCGCGCTGCTGTGGGCGTGGTTTCTGGCCCGGCTGATCGTCCCGCGCTCGAGCGGGATCTACTTCTCGATGATCACGCTGGCCTCGGCGCAAGTGATCTACTTCATCGCCTTCAACTACAGCGAGCTGACCGGCGGCGAGGACGGCATCCAGGGGATCGTCCGGCCCTCGTTCGGGCCGTGGACGTCCGACTGGTTCCACGACTCGAACCACTTCTATGTCTTCACGGCGATCGTGGTGTTCATCGCGCTGGCCGTGCTGTACTGGATCATCGCCTCGCCGTTCGGCAGCGTGCTGCACGCGATCCGCGAGAACAAGCAGCGCGCGCGCTTCCTCGGCTACGACGTCGACAAGTTCCGGGTGAACGCGTTCGTCCTCTCGGCGGCGTTCCCGGCGGTCGCGGGCTGGATATGGACGTTCTTCCAGCAGGCGATGAACCCCGACGCCGGCTCGGTCGAGTACTCCGGCAACGTCGTGATGATGTCGCTGCTCGGCGGGATGCAGACGTTCATGGGGCCGATCGTCGGCTCGATGATCTACTGGGAACTGCAGAACAACGTCTCGCAGCTGACCAAGTACTGGCCGGCCTGGATCGGGATCGTCTTCGTCGTGTTCGTGCTGCTCGGCCCACGCGGCATCATGGGGCTGATCGACGACGTCCGCCACTACGGCTTCGCCAACGCGTTCCGGCGCGTCGTCTCGCGCCGCGTGCGCGTCGAGACGGAGATGGAGGAAGAGATCCCGCCGCTCGAGGAGCCGATTGCGCCGGAGACCGTCTCGTGAAAGCCGTTCCCGATGGCGAGTGAGTACGTCTTCAAGACCGAGAGCCTGACGCGGCGCTTCTCGGGCTTCGTCGCGGTCAATTCGGTCTCGATCGAGATCCCGGAAGGCGGCGTGCGGACGATCATCGGGCCGAACGGCGCCGGCAAGACGACCTTCTTCAATCTGCTCAGCGGTTTGCTGCCCCCGAGCGAAGGCCGGATCTGGTTCCGCGACCGCGAGATCACCTCGCTGCTCGCCTACCAGCGCGCGCGGCTCGGGATCGCGCGCTCGTTCCAGATCACCAACATCTTCGGCCACCTGACCGTCTACGAGAACGTGCGGCTCGCCGTCCAAGCCGTCCACGACGGGAAGGCGAACTTCTTCCTGCCCACCGCGCGCATGGGAAACCTCGCCGAGAAGACGGAGCAGGTGCTGCACGACGTGGGCCTGCACGAAGCGCGCGACGCGCGCGCGGAGAACCTCTCGCACGGCGACCAGCGGCGACTCGAGATCGGGCTCGTCCTCGCGACCGATCCGCCGGTGCTGCTGCTCGACGAGCCGCTGGCCGGGATGTCGCCGACCGAGACGCACGAGACGGTCGACCTGATCCAGCGCATCTCGCCCGGCCGCACGATCCTGCTGGTCGAGCACGACATCGACGTCGTGATGGCGATCTCCACCACGATCACCGTCTTTCAAACCGGCTCGGTGCTGGCGGTCGGGACGCCGCAGGAGATCCGCGCCAACGAAGCCGTTCAGCGCGCCTACCTGGGAGAACTCGCCTGATGCTGCTCGAGCTGGACGGCGTCAACGCCTACTACGACAAGTCGCACGTGCTGCAGAACGTCTCGCTCGGCGTCGATCAAGGCGAGGTCGTCGCGCTGCTCGGGCGCAACGGCTCGGGCCGCTCGACGACCTGCAAGACGATCATGGGGCTCGTTCCCGCGAAGACCGGCACCGTGCGCTTCAAAGGCAAGGACATCACCAACAAGTCGCCGTTCGCGGTAGCGCAGAGCGGGATCGCGTTCGTCCCCGAGGACCGGCGCATCTTCCCGAACCTGACCGTCGGCGAGAACCTGCGGCTCGCGGCGCTCTCCGGGCGCAAAGGCGATTGGACCGAGAAGCGCATCTACGACTACTTCCCGGTCCTCGGCGAGAGGCGCGACAAGCCGGCGAAGCTCTCCGGGGGCGAGCAGCAGATGCTCGCGATCGCGCGCGCGCTGGTGGCGAACCCCGAGATCATCCTGCTCGACGAGCCGATGGAAGGCCTGGCGCCGCTGATCGCGCGCAGCGTCGAAGAGGTGGTGCGCAACATCCGCACCGAGGGGCACACCGTGCTGTTGGTCGAGCAGAACGCGCAGGTCGCGATGAGCTTGTCCGACCGCGGCTACGTCCTCGCGACCGGGCGCGTCGTCGGCTCGGGAACCATCGCCGAGCTGAAGGCGGACGAAGCGATGATGCACCGGTACCTGGCGGTGTAACGTGACCGCAGCCGAGCACGATCCCGAAGCGCACGACCGCGAGCGGTTCACCCGCCGCCTCGAAGCGTTCAGCGACATCGTCTTCGGCTTCGCGCTCGCGCAGTGCGCGTTCGCGCTCGAGGTGCCGAAATCGCTCGCGCAGCTCGGTGCGGAATGGCACGGCCTGCTGTATTTCGCGGTGACGTTCGTGCTGATCGCGACCTTCTGGTTCATGCACTACCGCGTGTTCCACTACGCGTTCGCGGCGCGCCCGCTCGACGTCGTGCTGAACTTCGCCCTGCTCGCGACCGTCGCGCTGCTGCCGTACGCGCTGCGGCTCTACATCACGTTCAACGACTCGGTCCCCGGCTCGGTCGCATACGCGGCGGCGCTGGGGAGCGGTTTTTCGCTGCTCGCGGCGCTTGAATGGCGCGGGCTGCGCCTGCCGCCGCGCCCGATGACGCCGAAGGCCGAGCGGCTCATCCGGCGCGGGCTGTGGCGCCACGGGGCGGCCGGGATCATCTTCCTCCTATCGGTCCCGGTCATCGCGTACTTCGGCCTCTACGCGCGCTCGGTCTGGGCCTTGATCGGGCTCGCGATCGCGGTTCTCCGCATCGTGGAACGGCGCGCGCCCACGTCCGTCGTTGGAACCCCGGCGCCCGCCGCCGAATTGTAGGGACGTATGGTGACAGCGGAACAGGTGCGCGAGGCGCTCAAGGACGTCGAGGACCCCGAGCTCATGATGGGGATTCTGGACCTCGGGCTCGTCTACGACGTGGTCTGCGAAGGGCCGCAAGGCCAGGACGTGACGGTCACGATGACGCTGACCTCGCCGATGTGTCCGGTCGGGCCGATGTTCAAGCAGTCGGTGCTGAGCAAAGTCGAGAGCATCGAGGGCGTGAAGAACGCCACGGTCGACATCACCTTCGATCCGCCCTGGGACCCGCGCACGATGGCCAGCGAAGATGTCAAGCTGGCCCTCGGCATCTGGTAGGCCGCCGGCGGCTCACCTCGGAGCGCGGGCGGCACGAAGCGTCTCGCGGTGCACGCGCTCAGCAAATGCCCGCGATTTCGCGTCGTACGGCAGCATGATGAGCCGCGTCTTGCCGATTGTCCACAGGATCGCCGGACTCGATTTGATCATGCCGTTGCTGTCGATCTGGTATGCACCCCGGTCCCGCGAGACCCGTTGCGTATCGCTCTCCGCGAGCGACTCGTCGAGCGAGATCTCGGAACGCTTGTCGTAGACCAGCACGAGGCCGACGAAGGTTGTTCCTCCGGGAGTGACCGTAAGCTGGGTGTGGCGAATCTGGACGTTCGCGGGAACGATCACGGGGAAGTTTGCCTTTGCACGCGCCTCGTCAAGTGAGACGGTTCGCGCTTCGATGACGTGAGCGCCTTTCACGTGAATACCGACCTTGTCCAGCGCGGCAACGACTTTGTCCGAAAGATCGTGTGGTACGCCGGCGAACGCGGACGCGCCGGCTCCGACGACGGCGATCGACGCGATAACGGCGGCGAAGCGCGGGAGGAGGCGTGCTCGCGGTTCCTGCATCGCACGGCTTGCGAGCCGAGCGCGGACAGCGGGGCGCGGATACGGCGGCAGTGCGACGGCGTCGACCGCGTCGCGCATGCGTGCGGCGAGAGCTTCTTCAGTCATGCAAACTCCTCACGAAAGTCGGGGTCGCGGTCGGCTAGCGCGGCGGCGAGCCGCCGGCGTCCAAGCGCAAGACGGAAACGGATCGTCGCGGCCGGCGCGCCGAGCGCAGCGCCGATCTCGCGGCTGGTGAGGCCCTCAACGTGCCGCAAGACGAGCGGTACGCGCAGCCATGACGGAAGCGCCGCGAGCGCGGCGAGCATGTCGAGCCGTTCCAAGGTGAGCTCCTCGAACGAGGGCTGACTCTCGTGCAGACGGCCGCGCCGCTGGTGTTCGGTGGCACGGCGCCGGGCCGCGTCGCGCGCGGCGTTCACGACGATCCGGGTCGACCAGAGCGGAAACGACACGGGATCGCGCAGCCCGTCGAGACGCCGGGCGATCGAGACCAGCGCATCCTGCGCCGCGTCCTCGGCGGCGGTGCGCTCGCCGAGGATCGCCACGGCGAGCCGGAACGCCCGCGGCCAGAGCGCTTCGAGGAGACGGTCGTGGGCGGCGGGATCGCCGGCCTGAGCGGCTCGGACGTCCGCTTCGCTGGTGGTCACGGTGAGAGGACGTGCGCCGGGTGCCGGAGTGTTGGCGCAGAAGGCGGCTCACGATGGCCACCACCGAGCCGGAATCGGCGCACGACCATGCGTACCACCGCCTCGAGGCGATGCGGGCCGAATCGCTCGCGCCAGCCGGCGAGGAGGCCAACGAGCGCCAGCGCGCCCGAGGGAAACGCCTTGCGCGGGAGCGGGTCGAGGCGCTCGTCGACGCGGGATCGTTCGTCGAGCTGGACCGCTTCGCCGTCCATCGCACGACCGCGTTCGGGCTGGAGGAGCGCCAGTTCCTCGGCGACGGCGTGATCACCGGGCACGCGACGATCGAGGGGCGGCAAGTTTTCCTGTTCTCGCAAGACTTCACGGTGCTCGGCGGCTCGCTGGGCGAAGTCTTCGCCGAGAAGATTTGCAAGGTGATGGACCTCGCCGTGCGCACCGGCTCCCCGATGATCGGCATCAACGACTCGGGCGGCGCGCGCATTCAGGAAGGCGTCGTGAGCCTGGGCGGGTACGCGGAGATCTTCTGGCGCAACGTGCAGTCCTCGGGCGTGATCCCGCAGATCAGCTTGATCGCGGGACCGTGCGCCGGCGGTGCGGTGTACTCGCCGGCGATCACCGATTTCACGGTAATGGTCGAGGGCATCTCGCAGATGTTCATCACCGGGCCCGACGTGACGAAGGCGGTCACCAATGAGGACGTCAGCTTCGAGGAGCTCGGCGGCGCGCTCACGCATGCGACGAAGAGCGGCGTCGCGCACCTGACCGCGGCCGACGAGGACGAGATGAACGAGCACTGCCGGCGGCTGCTCTCGTTCATCCCCTCGAACAACCTCGACGATCCGCCGCTCGTCCCGAGCGACGACGATCCGGCGCGGATCGCCACCGAGCTCGACGAGCTGATCCCCGACGCGCCGAACAAGCCGTACGACATTGTCGATGCGATCGTCCCCGTGCTGGACGACGCGGACTTCTTCGAGCTCCAGCCGCTCTGGGCGCAGAACATCGTGATCGGTTTCGGCCGCGTCGGCGGCCGCAGCGTCGGCGTGGTCGCGAACCAGCCCAAAGTGCTAGCAGGCGTGCTCGACATCAACGCCTCGATCAAGGCCGCGCGCTTCGTGCGCTTCTGCGACGCCTTCAACGTCCCGCTGCTCACGTTCGTCGACGTGCCGGGGTTCTTGCCCGGGACGAGCCAGGAATGGGGCGGGATCATCAAGCACGGCGCCAAGCTGCTGTACGCCTTCGCAGAGGCGACCGTTCCGAAGATCACGGTGATCACCCGCAAAGCCTACGGCGGCGCCTACGACGTCATGTCGTCCAAGCACATCCGCGCCGACTTCAACTTCGCCTGGCCGACCGCCGAGATCGCCGTCATGGGCGCCAGCGGCGCCGTGAAAATCCTCAACCGCCGCGAGATCGCCGAAGCGTCCAACCCCGACGCCAAAGCCGCGGAGCTCGCCGCCGAGTACACCGATCACTTCGCGAACCCGTTCATCGCCGCCCAACGCGGCTACGTCGACGACGTCATCAACGCCGCCGAAACCCGCCGCGCCGTCTCCCGCGCGCTCGACGCGCTGGCGAACAAGCGCGTCGAACGCCCGAAGCGCAAGCACGGGAACATCCCGCTGTAACACTGAGTCCGCCATGCGCACTATCATCGCTGCCGTATACTACGCCGTTATCGCGGCCATTGGAGTGATTGCGGCCGGCATCGCGGCACGCCCAGCGGGACAGCGGCTCGAACCAGAGGACCTTCTCCGTGGAGCGGCGGTCCTCGCCGTTGCGGTCCTGGTCGCGACGCTAGGCGCCGCCGCGGTAGAACGCCGATCAGTTTCCACGTACGGGCTGACGCTACAGCCATCGTCACGGCCATTTCTGATAGGTGCGGTGGCCGCGTGCGTTATTCTCTCCGCATTCGCCCTGATCCTAGTCGCGGAGCATTTGTTCATCGTGCAAGGCCGCCTCTTGGATAACGGCAGCGCGTTGCGTTCCGGTACGATGTTGCTCGCGACGTTTGGGCTACGTGCGTTCGCTATCGAAGTAGCCGTTCATGGATACGCGCTGTCCTTCGCTAGGCGCACCTTAAGCACGCCGGTCGCACTCGTTCTCACGGCAATCGCATTCGGCTTCGGAGCCGTCGTCGCACCCGAAGTCACGCCGAGCGCCGTGATCATTCTTTGCATGGCGGGATTTTGTCTCGGGACCATCGCGCTTTCGTCGGGAACGACTTGGTACGGCATCGGGTTTTTGACCACATGGATGTGGGAAGAGCGCTTCGTCCTTGGCAGTCCACCGAACTATGCCGTTGCGCATGCGCGCTTCGTGAATTCTGTTCTTTCCAATAATGACTTCGCGACCGGAGGAACCCTAGGATTCGAGGCGAGCGCGTGGATGCTGCTTCCGGCGAGCGTCGGTGTCGTGGCGGCACTCGTCCACCTTACACTTGCGCGCGAAGCGAAAGCGAAGGAGCGTGCGATCTCTCGCGCAAACTCCATGTAACCGGGCACAGCGCTGCGAACGCTCCCACGAGCGGGATCCACCTCTGCGGATCTCGGCGTGGACTGCGTTGAACCGGTCCAGGCCCGTGGCCATAGTGCCGCGGGGCGAGTTTGGAGCGCGAGCACCAACGAGTCAAAAAGACGCGCGGGAAGAAGCGCAGCGACATTACCTGCTCGATCGCGTACACGTGCGCTGCTGAATCGACCCGCCATATCGTGGCGACCTATTCACCGCGGTCTAGCGCGAAACCCGGAACAGCGGGAGCATCGGGCGGACTCCTTGATCGGTGGCGGCGGCAAGACCGAGGTAGTCGCGGATGCCGAAGGCGTCCTCGATCGTGCGCAGCAGGGAGTAGTGGTTGTAGGGCATCGGATCGACAGCGCCGTGCGGGCCGTGATTCGTCACGACGATTGCGGCGATGTGGCCGCCGCCGAAGTTGGACGGCGCGTTCGGCGTTACGCCGCAGCAGCCTTCGCGGGTGAGGCCGTCGTTCTCGTCCCAGGTGATGACGATCGCGACGTTGTCGTTGGACTTCCAAGCGGCCGAGCTCTGGATCATCTCGACGACCTTCGTCATCGCGGCGTCGCCGCGCCGGACCGTCGCGTCGAAGACGTGCGCGTACAAGCAGTCATCCGGGACGTTCGGACCGGCCATTCCATGCATGTCATTGCACAGGTTCGGGATGATGAGGCCGAAACTCGGCAGCGCGTTCGCCGCCAGGTCCCGGCGCAGCTGGTCGTAGCCGACGATCTTCTCGGCGCGGCGCGGGTCCTTCTGCACCGAGGCGAAGTTCATGAAGCCCGAATGCTTCACCGCGTAGTACGGCGGCGCGTTGGGACCATCTTCGACCGGATTCGATCCGGTCACCGCGAGCGAGCCGGGCGCCGGGATGCTCTCGTTGTAATTCTTCCAGGTCAACCCCGCCGCTTCGAGCTGTGTGCCGAGATTCGGCGCGTCGATCGTGTGCGGGACGTAGCCCGGAGTCTTCGCGCCGGGACAGTTCGCGTCGGTCGATCCTGCCGCGCAGTAGTACGCATCATCGTCGTGGATGCCGTACGTCGAGCCGCCGACCAGCGCGACGTAGTTCGCCTGGCTCGGATGGACTTCGCCGAAGAAGTTCGACGCGTCGCCGTAGGTCTGCGCGAGCTGCGTCAACCGCGGCGCGTACTGAGAGCCGATGATCCGCTCGCGGTTCTTGTTCTCGCCCATGATGACGAAGACGTGACGATAGCGCGGAACCGCAAAATCCTCGGCGGTCGGCATGCCGGCCGCCCGAGCGGGCGTGAAGACGAACGCCGGGAGCACGAGAACAACGGCGGCGGCGGCGACGAAGGAAAGGAGGCGCATTCGATCCTATGCGCCGCGGCTCGACGCGCGTCCGCCTGGCAGGGGTTGCGGGGCACTAACCGGAGACTCGCTCGCTCGCGGTCGGCGCGTGATTTTCGGGCAGATCAGCGAAATGAACAAGACTCTTGCAGCCACCGCGCTGGTCCTGCTCCTCGCCGCGCCCGCGCTCGCGCGGACGATTGCCGCGCCGAAGACGTCGGTGAGCGACGGCGAAAAGGCGACGACGACGTACTTCGTCCAGGACTCTGTCGGTGACGTTCAGCTCGGCATGCTCGGCGAGCAAAAGGCGCAGAATGCCGCGGTGCGTGCGCTCGCGCGCACAATGGTACGAGACCATACGCGCACGGCGAACGCGGGGATGCAGGTCGCACAGCAGATCGGCGACGACGAAGCGCAGCTCAAGGCCGGCGACGACAACCAGATCCAGCTCAGTCACCTGGCCCGGTACAGCGGGGTGAAGTTCGACCAGGAATACACCAGCGCGCTCGTCGACGCGCACAAGAACGACATTTCGACGGCGCGCGACGCGCTCGAGTTCGCCACGACCCCCGCGCTGCGGGCCTACTTGCGGGACGCGATCGCGGTCGACACGCGGCACCTCGGGATGGCCGAAGCCGCGCAGCAGCAGGTCGGCAAGGGCGACTAGCGATTCGGCCGCCCGCCGAAAGGGTTGCCCGACCGCCCTGGCCGATCACCGTCCCTCGTGGGATTGCTCGACGGAAAGACCATTCTGGTCACGGGGATCGCGAACAGGTGGTCGATCGCCACCGGGATCGCGCGGCAGCTGCACGCGCACGGCGCGAAGCTCGTCCTGACGTATCAGGGCGAGCGCGTCGAGGATGCCGTGCGCAAGCACGCCGAGGAGTTCGGCGGCGCGGCGGTCTTCGAATGCGACGTCACCAGCGAGGAGTCGCTGCGCGCTCTCGCGGCGAGTGCCGGGCGGATCGACGGGCTCGTGCACTCGATCGCGTTCGTGAAGAAAGAGGATCTCTCGGGGAAGGTCTACGACACCTCGCGCGACGGGTTCGCGATGGCGATGGAGATCAGCACCTACTCCCTGATCGCGCTGGTCAACCACCTGCGGGAAAACCTGAACGACGGCTCGTCGGTCATCGCGCTGACGTATCTCGGCGCGACGCAGATCGTCCCCAATTACAACATCGCGGGAATCGCGAAGGCAGCGCTCGAGGCGACCGTCCGATATCTCGCGTTCGACCTCGGCGGGCGCGGGATTCGGGTGAACGCGATCTCGGCCGGCCCGATCTCGACCGCCTCGTCGCGCCAGGTGGCGGGCTTCAGCAAGATGCCGGCGAAAGTCGCTGCGCTCTCGCCGCTCAAACGCAACATCACCCCCGACGACGTCGGCAACGTCGCCGTCTACCTTTGCTCCGATCTTTCCTCGCAGGTAACGGCGGACGTGCACTTCGTCGATGCGGGCTATCACGCGATGGGGCTGATCACGGAGACGGAGCAGGGCTGATGCACGCCCCCAGCGCCGATGAGCTCGCCGCGATCGCCGTCGCGTACCTGGCCGTCACGGCGCGCAATGCACCGCCTCCGCGCGTGGAAGCATCACGCTGGGCGCTCGCGGGACGCATCGGTTTCGAGGAGCCCGCCGAGGCGCGATTCGTATCCGGCGGTTCGCGATCGCGCTGGAACGTTGCAGGACGGCTCGATGGCTGACGCGCCGTTCCGCAAGATATTGATCGCGAACCGCGGGGAGATCGCAATCCGCGTCATGCGCAGCGCGAAGGAGCTGGCCTGCGCCACCGTCGCCGTCTACTCCGACGCCGACCGCGACGCGCTGCACGTGCGCTACGCCGACGAAGCGTTCCGGCTCGGGCCGGCAGCGCCGTCGGAGTCGTACTTGAACGCCGACAGGCTCCTCGAGGTCGCTCAGCGTGCCGGCGCCGACGCCATCCATCCGGGATACGGTTTCTTCGCCGAGAACGCCGCGTTCGCGCGGCGGGTCAACGCAGCGGGCATAACGTGGATCGGACCGCATCCGGACGCGATCGACGCGATGGGCGACAAGATTCGCGCGCGCCAAGCGATGGTCGCGGCGGGCGTCCCGGTCGTGCCGGGCGGAACCGATTCGATCGCCGACGCGGATGCGGCGCGCGTCGCGGCCGAAAAGTACGGTCTCCCGCTGGCGCTCAAGGCGTCGGGCGGCGGCGGCGGCAAAGGCCTGAAGGTCGCGCGCAGCGTCGCGGAGCTCGAGTCGGCGTTCTCGACGGCGCAGCGCGAGGCGAGCGCGTACTTCGGTAACCCGACGATCTACGTCGAGCGCTATCTCGAAAACCCGAAACACGTCGAACTGCAGATTCTCGCCGACAAGCACGGCACGGTGCTGCACGTCGGCGAGCGCGACTGCTCGCTGCAGCGCCGGCACCAAAAGCTTTGGGAAGAGGCGCCGGCGCGCATCCCCGAGAGCGTGCGCGCCGGACTGCGCGCGGCCGGCGTGCAGGCGGCGAAGGCGATCGGTTACGACTCGGTCGGCACGATCGAGTGCCTGGTCAGTGGTGATGCATTCTACTTCCTCGAGATGAACACGCGCATCCAAGTCGAGCACACGGTCTCCGAAGAGATTTCGGAGATCGACCTCGTGCGCGAGCAGATTCTCGTCGCCGCGGGGCGGCCGCTGCCGTTCACGCAGGCGCAAATCGAAGCGGGCTTTCGCGGTCACGCGATCGAGGTGCGCGTCAACGCCGAAGACCCGGCGCAGAACTTCCGCCCCGCGCCCGGGACGGTCGAGCGCTACCGGGAGCCGGGCGGTTTCGGGGTGCGCGTCGACTCGGCAGCGTATCCGGGCTTCACGATCACGCCGGACTACGACTCGATGATCGCCAAGCTCATCGTGCGCGCGCGCAACCGCGATGAGGCGCTGGCGCGGCTCGGCCGCGCGATCGACGAGTACATTATCACCGGCGTTTCGACGACGCTGCCGCTGCTCCGCGCGCTGGTCGACTTCGGACCCGTCCGCGACGCATCGTACGGCACCGCGACGCTCGAACCGTTCGCCGCCTCGCTCGGCGCCGCCGCGTCGAACGGCCTCGCGCGCGAGGGCGCCGGCGCGCGAACCTCGGCTGCGACGACGGCGGCGCCGAGCGACGACGACGCGATCCGCGTCGAGGTGAACGACAAACTGTTCCGCGTGCGCTTCGTCGACTTGCCGGCACCGCGGGGCACGCCGGCAGGCGGTGCGGCACCCGCCAAGCCGGCGCCGAAGAAGGGCGGCTCGACGCGCACCTCCGCCGCCGCCGGAAACGACGTCGTCGCACCGATGCACGGCGTCGTGGTGGAGATTCCGGTTGCGCCGGGCGCGAGCGTGAACGAAGGCGACGTCGTTGCCGTGATCGAGGCGATGAAGATGATGAACGAGATCCGCGCACACAAGGCCGGGACGGTCGCGGCCGTGCACGTCGCCGCGGGCGCGACCGTCGAAGCGCGCACGCCGCTGGTGACGCTCGCATGAGCTTGCTGGTTCTGCGCGCGGCCTTGGCGATCGGGTTTCTGATCGACTTCGTCGTCGGCGCGGTCTCGCTGCTCGCGCCGCAGCTGCTGCAGCCGCTCTTCGACGTTCCGATCAAGGACCTCATGACCGCGCAGATCGCCGGCGGAGAGCTCGTCGTCGCGGCGCTCGTCTACGCCCTAGCGTTTCGCGATCCGGCCCGCTTCCGCACGCTGCTGTGGATCTGCGCGCTCGATCAGCTCTTCGCGGTTGTGCTGCCTTCGCTCGGAATAGCGCGCGGCGATCTTCCGGGAACTTGGAAAGTCGTCGCGCCGATTCCGTTCCAAGCGCTGCTGGCGCTGCTCTTCGTGGTGTATGCGGTGCGGCGCACCCCGTCGCCGCAACCGACGTAAACGACCCCGCTACGTTCCGTCGTACGCTCGCTGCAGCTCGCCGACGTCGAGCTTCACCATGCCGAGCATCGCCTTCATCGCGCGGCTCGCTCCCTCTGCATCAGGTCCGCCGATGAGTTGCTGCAGCACGCTCGGAACGACTTGCCACGAGACGCCGAAGCGGTCTTTGAGCCAGCCGCACTGCACGGGCTCCCCGGCGCCTTCGAGCAGCTTCTCCCAATAGTAGTCGACTTCGGCTTGGTTCTCGCAGCGCACGAAGAACGAGATCGCCGGCGTGAACGTATACTCGGGCCCGCCGTTCAGCGCCAGAAAGCCTTGTCCGTCGAGCTGGAATGGGACGACCATGACCGAACCGGGCTCGGCCAGGCCTTCGTCGCCGTACCGGCTGACGTCGCCGTCGATCTTCGAGTTCGGAAAGATCGAGACGTAGAACCGCGCAGCCTCTTCTGCATTGTCGTCGAACCACAGAAACGGAACGATGCGCTGCGTGGCTGTGCTTTCTTGCGCGATCGTCATGGCGCGGTGATCAGCCATTCGTTGCCGAAGCGGTCGACGACCATCGCGAACCGACCACCCCAGAACGCGGGCTCGAGCGGCATTACGAGCTTGCCGCCGTCCGCGAGCGCCGTGACGATGCGCTCGGCGTCCGCGCCGTCCACTTCGTTGAGCGCGAGGGAGATGTTGCCCGCGTCCGGGTCGACTGTCTTCACTTCACGCCCGTCGGAGGCGAAGAACTTGACGCCCGGGGCGGTGAACGACGCGTGCATGATGTTGTTGGCCGCTTCGGGCGGAGACTGATCCTTCATCGGCGAGTCTGCGACGCGCATCGCCTGGTAGCTGCCGCCGAAGACGGACTTGTAGAAGTCGAGCGCCTCTTGGCAGCGCCCGTAGAAAAAGACGTACGGTACCAATTCCATGTCAGAATCCTTTTCGCAGTGAAGCTAACGGTTAAGCGGCGACGCGAAGCGGCCGGTTCGCACCAGCGTCGGAAATCGACGCACGGGCGGGCTGGTCCTTCGCAACCGGCAGGGACGGGAACCTTGCACTGAAGCTTCGCCTCTCTTCGGCCGAAAAAAGACGGCCCCCGCGCGCCGCGAGAGCCGCCCCTTTCGCTCACCGAGGGTTAGATCTTGATGCGCGCCTCGATGTACATGTTGAATGGGAAGGCGGGGAAGAGCGGGTCGTACGGCGTCGCCAGGAACGGCTGCAGAGTGTTCCCGGGATTGTACTGGTTCCCGATGGGCTGCGGGCCTGAGCCTGCCCCGTACGTCGCGACGTAGTTACACGCGTGGTTGATGCTGAACGGCAGCCTGGTGCCGCCGAAGCAGCGGTTGATGATGTTCGCGAAGTTGCCCACCAGCGTGACACGCTTGTTCAGATCGTAGGTGATCTGCGTGTGCAGCAGCAGCTCGCCCGGAGCGACGAACGCGCCAACGTTGTCAAAACGCCGCGTGTACAGGTCGGGAATCGCAAAGTTGCTCCCGCAGGCTATCTGGTTGTACGGAGACCCGGCTCCGCCATACGGGTACCGCGGGTCGTTCGCGGTCGTGCCCGGCAGGATCGCCGAGCTCGTCGGCGATGTCGTACACGCGCTCGGGTCGATCCCAGGGGTCGAGAGCGGCACGCCGAAGCGGATTCCGCCTTCGTATTGCAGTGCGGGAGTGATGGCGAGCGGACCGTGCTTGTACTGAAGCAAGAACGTCGCCACGTACGGAGCGTCGAGCGCTGAGTAGCCGCCTGCGGTGACCCCGCCGGGGAACGTGCTATAGGTTGCGTAGTTGCCGTTGACGTCCATCAGCGGCTGGAGCGGTGCGTTGTAGTAGGGATTCGCGGGAGAGCCGGCAGAGCACGCCGGGTCCGGCTTTCCGGCGGTCGCCGGATTGAGCACGGTTCCGGCCGCGTTCGTGATCGTCGGGAAGTAGCACGGCGCACCACCGCCCGCTTTGGTGAAGCTGTTGTACTGGGCGATGTTGGCGTTGAAGCCGTCGATGATCGTTCCACCGTTGCCCAGCTTGGTGTAGTTGATATAGCTGTTCGTGTACGTGAACGCGAGCCGAGCCGCTAAACCGTTTCGCGAGAAGTCGCCCTTGTCGACCTCGAGCTCGATCCCTTCCGAAGTTTGGCGGCCGACGTTCAAGCCCGAGATAAAGCTCGTCTTTTGGTCCAGGTAGAAGTTCTGAATCTGGTCCTGCGTCTTGCGCAGGAACGGCGTGAACTTCACGGACGTGTTTCCATGGAATTCATGCTCGAACGAGAAGTCATAGTTGTTCGAGATTTCCGGGCGCACCGCGTGCATCGGCGTAGTCGGCAGCCCGAAGCGGCCGAAGCGCGCCAGCGAGGCGACGTCGTTCTGCTGCAGGAAGTTGTACTGCTCGAACGCGCCGTTGGGTGCCTGAACGTACCGCCCGTAGCTACCCCGAACCACGGTGTTCGGGCTGACGGTGTACGTGAAGCCGAGCCGCGGCTGCAGCTCACCGTACGACTCCATCTGACCCGGGCCCGGATTCACCAGCTGCGCGGTCGGATGGAGCACGTTGTACGCGTTGTACCACATCGTGCGCGCCGGCGAGCCCGTGGTGTCTGCGCCGATGAATTGGAACCCGTCGTACCGCAAGCCTAGGTTGAGGCTGAGCCGGTCGATTGGTTTCCACTGGTCGGTAAGCGAGAACGCGGTGAAGCGCGGCTGGACCGTGTTGTACGTTGCGGCTTGCCCGTTCTCGCCAAGGATATACTGGCACTGTCCGGCGCCGCACATGCCACCGTTGATGGTATTCGCGGGAACGACGGTGCCATTGAATCCCTGCCGCAACGTGAACGTCTGCGAGCCCGCGCCGCATCCCACGACCGGTGCGCCAAGGTTCGTGTAGCAGACGCCGCTCAGCGGTGCCGCCGACGAAACGAGCCAGCCGACCGCGCCCGTCCGGCCGAACCCGGCGTTGTTGTCGCGCAACGTGCTCGAGGTCGTGTAGGAGCCCTGGATGGAGATGAGGTGCTGGGCGTTGAGCTGGTCGGAGAACATCGCACTTACGCCACGGGTATGGCTATTGAGCTCGTAGTCGGTCGCGGCGTAACCGAGGTAGTTCATGTTGGCCGACTCCGGCCCGTACTGGAACCAATTGGAGTAGTACGTGTAGCCGTACACCCGGAGAAAAGCCTGCGTTCCGAAGTTTCGCTGGTACTGCAGCTTTACGATCGACTGATTGTTCGTATTTGCGTCGCGAAGGTCGGGTGCAATGTTCGCCCCGGCTGGACGACCTCCCGGCGATGCGGGGAATAAGTAATTTGACACCCCTCCGCCGCTGTAGCCGGGCGGCAGCAGCGAGCCGACGGGCTGTCCGGTGAAGGTAAAGCCGTCGATGTAGGCATGGCTGACGCCGATGCTATCGAGAAAGGCGGCGCCGCCTTGATCGTTCGCCGATGAATATCCCAGATTGGCGAGGAAGTCGTTTTCGTACAACAGCTGCACGTCGTCCCGGTTTCCGTCCTTGCGCGGGATCCCGAAGTGGAAATTGCCAACCGTGTTGCGCACGCGCACTTCGGCTATCCCTGTATTTGATCCACTGTTGATGTCATACGGTCCCAGCACATAGGACTGCGTCGTGCCGCCGTTCGTATAATCTTCGCCGTTCGGGCCGTGGCAGCCGATCGGGGCGGCACTCGGACAGGCATTGAGCGGCCCACCCCACACGGACTGCAGGCTTGCGCCGTTGTAGTTATCGTAGTAGCGGAAACCCTGGTTGTATGCGCCTGCTCCCACATAGTACGAGAACGTGCGCGCTGGGTTGGCCCCGCCCGCTTCAAATGAACCTTTGTTGTAGAAGGTCGGCGTGCCCAGCGCCAACGTGAGGTTGCGCGAGGCCGGCAACGTTCCAGTGCGGATCACCTGGTTGACGTAGCCGGAGAGGCCCTCGGCCTCGGAGTTCGCCGGCGTCGCGCCGGTGTAGACTTGCAGCTCCTGCTGCCCGAGCGACGAGACCGCGCCGGACGGATAGTTATCGAATGCGCGGTTCACGGGCACGCCGTCGATCTCGTAGCCGATCTGATCGTAGTCGCCACCGCGAATCGACACCGTGGCACCATTGCTCGAACCGGCGCCGATGTATCCGGCCTGGCCCGCGCCCACGAACACTCCGGGCACTGCCGAGATTGCCGACCAGGCGCTGTTGAGCGAGCCTCCCCCGCCGACTACGGACGCCTTGTCCTGGACGAGAGCGTTCACCGAATAGACATCGGTAGTAGTGCCTGGTTTGACCAAAGCAGACGCGGCACGCGAGGTGACCGCCCCGATCACCTTGAGTTTCGGCGTCTGCTGCAGCGTCAGGCTGAGCGTCTGGTCCGCCTGGACGGTGACGCCGTTGATGACCGCCGCATCGTACCCCGCCGACGGCGCGACGGAGATCGAATACGTGTCGGGCGCGAGCGAGATGAACGAGAAGCGGCCCGACGCATCGGACGTCGTGCGGGTCGTCTGCGAAGGGCTTTGCGCGGTCACGGCCGCGCCTGCGAGGGGCTTGTTCGATTGAGCGTCGACCACGGTACCGTTGACCGTTCCGGTCGTGCCGGCCAGGGCCGAAACCGGCCCTGCGACGACAAACGTTAACAGCAGCAATACAGCAGTGAAGCCCTGCCGAATCCATTTCGTGGCTCTCATGGGCACCGATCCTTTCAAATCGTACCTTGTCTGCCGTGGCCGGATCCGGGCTCGCGCCTACTCTGCGGTACCGGCGCAGCGAACGAACCGGCGGCGGTCGGGGACGAGTTGAGTATAGCAAGCGAACTTGCTAAAAGGAAGTACTATGCAACAGAAAGTCTTTGTGCTACACCCCGAAGCGTGAGCAGCCGCGCTTACGGGCAGTACTGCGGTTTCGCCCGTGCCCTCGAGGTCGTCGGGGAGCGCTGGGCGTTTCTCGTGGTCCGCGATCTGCTGGTGGGGCCCAAGCGCTTCACCGACCTTCAGAACGGACTGGCCGGCATCCCGAGCAATGTCCTGACAGCTCGGCTCAAGGAGCTGGAGGCGGCAGGTGTCGTTGCCCGGCGGATCGTGCCTCGGCCGGCGCGCGCCGTCGTGTACGAGTTGACCCCGTACGGCGCCGAGCTGGAGGAGATCGTCGTCGGTCTCGGCCGCTGGGGCGCGAAGGCGATGGGCGACCCGCGCGCCCAGGAGATCGTGACGCTCGACTCCCTCATCATAGCGCTGCGCTCGACCTTTCGCTCCGAAGCGGCTCGCGGCGTCCGCGTCGGCTACGAGTTGCGGGCGGGCGAGATCATCCTCCACGCGCGAATCGACGACGGCCGCATCGAGGCCGCTGCCGGACCGCTCCCGCACCCGGACCTCGTCATCGAAGCCGGGCCGGCCATCAAGCTGCTGATGGCGCGCGACATCACGCCCGCACAGGCGCTGGCGGACGGGCTCGTCCGCATCGAGGGCGACCCGCAGCTGTTGGACAGCTTCGTCGAGATGTTCCGGATCGATCCGCCCCCGGCGAGCGGCGCCGCGCGCTAGGCCGCGCGGCCGGGGTGGAAGCGGAGCGCGACGCCGTTCATGCAGTAGCGCAGGCCCGTCGGCTTCGGCCCGTCGTCGAAGACGTGCCCGAGGTGGCCTTCGCAGCGCACGCAGTGCACCTCGGTGCGGTCCCAGCCGAACGTCGCGTCGTGCCGCGTCGCGACCGCGTTCGGCAGCGGCGCCCAGAAGCTCGGCCAGCCGGTGCCGCTGTCGAACTTCGTCTTCGAGGAGAACAGCGCCAGGTCGCAGCCGGCGCACGAGTACGTTCCTGCGCGCTTCTCTTCGTCGAGCGGGCTGCTGAACGCCCGTTCGGTCCCTTCGTGCCGCAGCACGTCGTACGCCTCGGGCGAGAGCAGCTTTTGCCATTCCGCGTCGCTGTGCGTGACGCGGACCCGCGCGGCGCGGGCGACCCCCATGCCGGCGAGGAGCAAACCGGCGATTCCGGTGAGGACGGTGCTTCGCTTCATCTCACCGATAACGATACCGCACCCGCGCCCGGATGTCCGTAACGCGGCTTACGCGCGCGCAGCCGAGACGTAGGGCGGTCGCGCCCGCCCGGCGCACCCTCCGGGTGTGAGCGCTCGCGATCGCAACGCCAGCGGCATCCCGCTGCGGCCGTTCTACGAGGAGCCCGAGCCGCCGGTCCGGCGCGCGCCGCCCGGCGAGTTTCCGTACACGCGCGGGATCCGGCGCGAGATGTACCGCGGCCGCAAGTGGACGATGCGGCAGTACGCCGGCTTCGCGACCGCTGCCGAGTCGAACGCGCGCTACCGCTACCTGCTCGACCACGGCGTGACCGGGCTGTCGGTGGCGTTCGACCTTCCGACCCAGCTCGGTTACGACTCGGACGCACCGCAAGCGCGCGGCGAGGTCGGGAAGGTCGGGGTCGCGATCGACACGATCGAGGACGTCGAGACGCTCTTCGACCGCATCCCGCTCGACGAAGTCACGGTCTCGATGACGATCAACGCGCCGGCGTCGATCCTGCTCGCGTTCGTGCTGGCAGTCGCGCGCCGCCGCGGGATCCCGTTCGAGCGGCTGGGCGGCACGGTGCAGAACGACGTGCTCAAAGAGTACGTCGCGCGCGGCACCTACATCTACCCGCCGGTGCCGTCGATGCGGCTGGTGACCGACCTGATGGCGTACTGCGCGCGCGAGGTTCCGAGCTGGAACACGATCTCGATCTCCGGCTACCACATCCGCGAAGCGGGCTCGACCGCGCTGCAGGAGATCGCCTTCACCCTCGCCGACGCCAAGGCGTACCTGCGGGCGGCGCAACAGGCGGGGCTCGCGGTCGACACGGTCGCACCGCGCATCTCCTTCTTCTGGAACGCGCACAACGACTTCTTCGAGGAGGTCGCGAAGTTCCGCGCCGCGCGCACGCTCTGGGCCCAGATCGTGCGCGAAGAGTTCGGCTCGCACGATCCGCGCTCGCAGATGCTGCGCTTCCACACCCAGACCGGCGGCTCGACGCTGACCGCGCAGGAGCCCGAGAACAACGTCGTGCGCGTCACGCTGCAGGCGCTCGCCGCAGTGCTCGGCGGGACGCAGTCGCTGCACACGAACGGGATGGACGAGGCGCTCGGCCTGCCGACCGAAAAGGCGGCGCGCGTCGCGCTGCGCACGCAGCAGATCATCGCCTACGAGAGCGGCGTCACCGACGTCGCCGACCCGCTGGCGGGCTCGTACTACGTCGAGTCGCTGACCGACGATCTGCTCGCCGGCGCGCGCGAGCTCATCGCCGAGATCGACGCGCAAGGCGGCGCCGTCGCGGCGATCGAGAGCGGCTGGATGCAGGACCGCATCGGCGAGAGCGCCTACCGGGCGCAGCAGGCGATCGAGCGCGGCGAGCAGGTCGTCGTCGGCGTGAACAAGTTCAACGACTCCGCGAACGGCGTGACGATGCCGATTCAGCGCATCGACCCGGCGATCGAGCGCGAACAAGTCTCCCGCACGCGTGCCTTCCGCGAACGCCGCGACGCCGCGCGCACGCAAGCCGCGCTCGCCGAAGTCCGCCGCGTCGCCGAAGGAACGGAGAATCTGATGCCGCCGTTCATCGAAGCAGTCGACGCGGGCGCAACGCTCGGCGAGATCTGCGACGTCCTGCGCGCCGTCTTCGGCACGCACGTCGCCCACGAGCGGATTGCATGAAAAGCTCAAGTTTCCGCCGAACCTTGCTCTCATGAGTGACCGCTTTCGCCCCGATATCGTTATCAGCGACCGCAATAGCGATCCGATCGCGATCGTGGAAGTCAAGCGTGGGACGAGTTATAGTGTTCCGCACTCCGTCGCTCAGTTGGCGCGGTATATGGCGGCGCTCGGCGGGTCTAACACGTTCGCGATCCTCGCGGATCCCCAATATATTCGAGTTTTCCATGGCGACCCGGCGGGCGACAGCAACCCCATAACGATCTCAGCACCGGAAATTCTGCGTCATTATGACGCTGACTATGAATCACAGGAAGTATACGAGTCATACTTAACCAGCCTCGTCGAAGCGTGGCTCAACGATCTTTCGATTCATTGGCAGTCGGAGCACCCGCCTGGCGAAAACCTGCTGCCCGAGGAGCTGGTAACGCGCTTACAGGCGGCGTAAGGTGGTACGTCGGCTCTATGTCGAGACGAACTTCATCATTTCAGTTGCAAATGGTGAGCACGAAGCGAACGACAAGATACTTTCTTCAGCCGATGATGGTCTCATCGAGCTAGCACTTCCGCAAATTTGCTTTGATGAAGCTCTCTCGGCGAGTATCAAGGATCGTGAACGGATGAAGAGCTATCTGTCACCGCTCAGACCCGAGGTCCGCGAGTACGGCCGCTCGCGGCAGTCAGCCACGATTCGTGCGGCCTCAAGCCGGCTGCAGAGTGCCATTCTAGCGATTGAGAAGGCTGACGGAGAGCGCCTGCAGCGCTTGAAGAAAACGATCTCCGTTCTCACGAAGAACGCTCGGCTTCTGCCGGCGGTTCTCTCCAACCTCGATATTGAGGACGAGCTTCTGCGCGATCCATACGACGCAATCATTGCGAAATCGATCGCGGACGAAAACAAGTCGTTGGGTCGCCGTTCGCTGTTTCTGACGGCGAACGACGATTTCGATTCGGACGATCTTCGTACGTTGCTCTTCGGCTCGGGCGTCGAACGCGTGCATCACCCACAGAAGTTCCTTGCAATTCTGCGGGCGCAGAAAACCGACCGGGCCAACTGGGAATGATCGACGCCCCGATCGACCATGTCGCGGTGGTGGTGAAGGATCTCGAGGCGGCGGTTCGGCTGTACACGCAGACGCTTGGCTTCAGCCTGGTTTACCGCGAGATCGTGGCCGATCAGGGCGTCGAGGCGGTCGGGGTGCGGACGGGGGACGCGGTGATCGAGCTGCTGCGGCCGCTGAGCGAGGAGTCGCCGATCGCGAAGTACCGCGGCGAGGCCGAGACGAAGCTGCACCACACCGCATATCGCGTCGTCGAGCTGCGCGGTGAGCTCGCCCGGCTCAAGGCTGCCGGGGTGCGGCTCATCGACGAGGAGCCGCGCAAAGGCGCGCACGGGAACACCATCGCGTTCCTGCATCCGAAATCCACTGGTGGCGTGCTCATCGAGCTCTGCCAGCGCGAAGACGTTTAGACCGGACATTCGACTCTCAAGCGGGGGAACCGTCGCTCGCATCGCGGCGTTACCCGGATATGCGCGCGGACGGGTTTCTTCGAATCGCAGCAGCGTTCTTGGCACTGGCGTCCCTGGGCGCATCGCCGGAACCCGTTCCCGCCCCGAGCCCGCCCGACGCGAACGCGATCTTCGACAACGTCCGTAAGACGTGGGGCGCCGGCGCCTATCCGCGTTATGCGGAGTACGCCGCGGTCGTCTCGTTCCACAACGGCCCGAAGTTCGTGCGCCGATCCTGGGAAACGACTGAAGACTTGCGGACGGGCCTGATCTACTCGCACGCGTTCGCCCGCGAAGAGCAGGCGACCCCGAACGTGCCGCACGGGATCAACGTCTTCATTCCGTTCTTGGGGAACCTGAACAAAGAGCACGTTCCGGACCCGATCGGTCAAGTCGCGTTTGCGATCGATCAGGACTACGGGTTGGCCCCGACCGCGCGCAAGTTCACCGCGACGAGCTCGACGTCGGTGTTGGACGCGCAGCGCTCAGCGCTCCCGGTCATCGGCCGGACGGGAACCGTCGCGCGCGACTACGCGGTGACGCTGATCGAAACGGTCACCGACGAGCAAGGACCGGAGTACCATCTCGGGCTCAAAGCGCTGCGCGACCCGGCGCACCACCGGCTGCGCGAGCTGTGGGTCGACGGCACGACGTGGGCGCCGGAAGAGGCGCTCGTCGACGGGATCAGCGCGCGTGCGCCACTCAACAGGGTGCAGTGGCGGGTCGAGTACCGCCAGAACCAAGGCGCGACGTACATCGCGCGCGAGACCGCGCTCGCGCCGATCGACTACTTCGGCGTAGCGGTTCTGAAGGACGTGACGATCGCGTTCGACGAGGTGAAGCTCACGTCGCACCGGTCGTTCGGCCTCGGCTTCTCGAAGAACGTTCCGCTTAGCGAGCCGTGATCGCGCTCGCGCTCGCGCTCCTGTTCGACGTCACTCCCGCCGCGCCGACGGGCGCGGACGCCTTGTTCACCGCAGCGCGCCGCGCGCGCTCGGAGAGCGCGTACCCGCACTACGCCGTGTATGCCACGGTCGTGCGGTTCCGCCACGGCAACCGTCCTGTCGTGAGTACCTGGGACACCATCGAAGACTTGCGCCGCAGGCTGGTGCGCGCCCGCGCGCTCCCGCGCGAGGAAGCAGCGCACCCGCACGTCCCGCACGGCATCAACGTTTCCGTAAACGCCGGACCGAGCGGATTGCTTCCGGTCGGCGTGTTGCCCAAGGTCGGAACGGTCCTCAACCACGAATGGGAAAGCGATCCGATCGGCCAGCTGACGTTTGCCGTCGACCAGGACTTCGGCATCGCGCTCGACGCGCCGCCGATCACCGCGACCGCCGACATGAGCGCGGTCGCCGCGAGCGTCACGACACTGTCGCGCATCGGCCGCACCGGAACGATCGCGCGCATCTACGAAGTGACCGATCTCGGCGACGTCGACGAGAACGGCGTGCTCCTGCACCATCTCGGGCTGCGCCCGCTGCGCGATCCGCGCCGGTACCGCTTGCGCGAGCTGTGGGTCGTCGCCGCGACCTCGCTCCCCGTCCGCGCGATCGTGGCCGGAATCGGCAACCACGGGCCGCTCGACGGCGTTCGCTGGCGCATCGACTTCACGCAAATGCAGGGCGGGACGTATCTCGCCCGAGAGACTGCGCTCGAGCCGCTGAACACCCGCGACGGACGCCTCGACGACGTGACGATCAGCTTCGAAGAGCTCCGCCCGACGAACCGGCTCACGTCTCTGGAATCGCTCGGACTCTCGGGCCAGGTCGGAACGACGGACCCTTAGCGCGACGCCGCCGGCGCGAGGCGCACGTCGAGCTCGGTTTCGAAGGTGCGATCCCAAGGCAGCGTGATGGTGAAGCCGGCGTCGCGGAACTGCGGCTCGATTCGTGCGAGCAGGTCGAGCCCCTCGCGCCAGAGCAGCGCGCGGTTCTCCGATGCGGCGTGCTGCGCGACGCCGGGCGGCAAGTAGGTGTGGTCTTCGATTCCCGCCGCGGACAGGTCCGTGTTGAGCTGCGGGCGCACGTCGGCGTGAAAGGCGACGTCGTCGACGTAGCGCATGAACGTGAACGTCGCGTGCGCGTTCGCGTCGTACGTTCCGAGCCGGCGGCCGGCGAAGACGGCGATCGCCTCAGGGAGCGCGGTTCCGACGGTGTTGGCGACCGTGTTCCACGAAGCGAACGACGTCACGTAGCCGGCGACGCGGCGCTCGATCAGGTCGTTCATGAGCTCCCGCTGCTGCGCGTAGTCGTTCGTCGCCAAAAACGAGAGGTCGGCGACGGCGGTGAGCGGCAGCGGCCGGACCGAAGGGGGCCTGGAGTGCGGCGCAACCTCGCCGTAGATGCGGTTGACGAACGTCTCTTCGTCGTCCGCGCTCGTGTTCGGGACGCGCAGGTAGAGATCGATGTCGGCGGGCTCGCCGGCGCCCGCGGGGACGGCGCCGCAGGTTCGGATCAAGTCGCCGATCGTCGTCGCGATCGGCGCGAACTCGAGCGGATCGTTCACGCTCGCGCCGTCGGCGCGCGAATAGATCGTTCGCACGCGCGGCGCGGCACCCGCCTCGCGCGCGAGCGCCGCCGAGACGAGCGTCATCGCCAGCTCGTCGGCGCCCGGCTCGATCGACGCGCGCGACGGCGGCAGCCACCTCGCCGCGAAGGCGCGCAGCGCGGCGAGGTCGCGCAAGTGCAGCCCGACCGGACCCGCGTCGTCCTGACCGAGCACGACGCGGTCGAACCCGCCTTCCGCGGCGATGCGCAACGCGAACAAATCGACGTCGCGGTTGCGTGCGCGCGTGTCGAGATATGCGTCGAGCGCCGGGCCGAGCTGCGCGCGCAGCGTCGCCGCGTACGCGCGCTGCTCGGCGGTTTGCGGCGGGTCGGGCAGCCCCGCATACTGTTGGATCGGTCCCCACACGTCGGGGCCGGCGAACGGAAACGAGGCCGCCGCGCCGAGTCGCGGCAAGCCGGTCGGCGCCAGCCGCATTACCGTGCCGAACACCGCGAACGACGCGTCCGGGCGCGACGCGCGAAACGCCGCCACCTCTTGCAAGCGCGTGTACGCGAGGGCGCGCGTCACGCCGGTCACACGCGAGGCGACCAGCCCGCCGTACACCATCATGTCGCTCGAGACGACGTACGCGCGCGCGTCGCGCGGCGCAACGTCGCGCAGCCAGCGCGCGATCGCGGCCGGATCGCCCGGCGTGAGATACCGCCCCAGCGCCGGGCGCGGCGGCTCCGCGACCCGCACGCCCGCGATCGTTCCGAGGAGCCGTGGAAGCTGCGCCGTGACGGGCCGGTCGTCGAGCGGGACGACGACGAACGTCAGGGCCAGAAACGACGAGAACAAGCCCGCGAGCGAATGCACCGCGGCGCTCGTTCGTCATCGAGCCGAATTAACTCTTGAAGCCGTACAGGCCGCGGCCGCGCGGGTCGGCGACGTAGATCTTGTAGGCTTTGCGCACGCCCAGCGACTGGGTGAACTCGACGTGGACCGGCGTGTTCGGCTTGAGGTCCTTCGTCTGCACGCTCTTGCCGTTCTTGAGCAGCGTGGCGAAGTTCGGCGCGTAGAGGAACGAGAGGTCCGCCGGCACGCCGTCGATGCAGTGCACGCGGATGTTCGTGTCGGAGACGTGACGGACGTAGCCGTGGCAGTCGCGGATCTTGCCGCCCGGGACGGCGGCGCTTTGCCTCTGCGTGACCTGCGCCGAGGCGGCGACCGTCGCCGATGCCGCGAGCGCGAGCGCGGTCAGCGCGGGAAGCGAACGGCGGAACGAGGCGAAGAGCATGGTGTGAGGTTCCTTCCGTGATCGAATGCCGCACGATGGCCGGCGCCGAGCGCTTCGACGCGTTCGCGCTGATGAAGCGCTTTCGCGAGGAGTCTGCGGTCGGCGACGCCCTGGCGCTGTTCGTCGACCGCCCGGACTACGGGTTCGTGTGGCTGGCGTACGACGACGGTATACCCGCGGGCTGCGTTTCGGTCTCCTTCGCGATCTCCAGCGAAACCGGCGGTCTGGCGGCGTGCCTGCGCGATCTCTGGGTCGTCCAGGACCGTCGCCGGCACGGCATCGGTTCAGCCTTGCTCGCGACGCTGCGTGGACGCCTCGACCAGCTCTCCGTCAGCCAGATCGAAGCCGTGATTCCGCCCGAGGCGGCGTTGCAAGCGTTCTTCGCGCGCTTGAACTACGCCGCATGCGAGGCGGCGCGCGTGACCTTCAGGCTCCGATGACGCTCGACAGGCGACCGCGCGCCTGCTGCAGCAATCGCTCCGCTTCGGCGCGGTCGACGCCGCGCCGCGCCATGACGATCGCGGTCTTCACCGAGCCGCCTGCCGCTTCGAGCAGAGCGCGCGCGTCCGCCTCGCCGGCCAGGTCGCGCACCAGCCGCTCGCTGCGCGCGCGCAGCTTGGCGTTCGTCGCGACGACGTCCACCATGCGGTTGCCGTAGGTCTTTCCTAGCCGGATCATCGCGCCGGTCGAGATCGTGTTCAGCACGATCTTCTGCGCCGTCCCGGCCCGCATCCGCGTCGAGCCTTGAATCGGTTCGGCGCCCGTCGCCGCAACGATTCCGACGTCGGCCTCGCGCGCCAGCGCGCCGTTCGGCGCGTTGACGATCCCCACCGTTCGCGCCCCGCGCGCCCGCGCGGCCACCACGGCGGCCCGCACGAACGGCGCGCCGCCGCTCGCCGAGACGCCGATCACCAGATCGTCCGCGCCGACGTCCTCGACGCTGCGCGCGCCCGCGTCCGCGTCGTCTTCCGCGCCTTCGACCGCGCGCCGCAGCGCGCCGTCGCCGCCGGCGATGCGCGCCTGCACGAAGGCGGGGTCGACGCCGAACGTCGGCGGCAGTTCCGCCGCGTCGAGCACGGCTAGGCGCCCGCTCGTTCCTGCGCCGATCAGCACGACGCGGCCGCCGCGCTCGAGCGTCTCGGCGAAATACGTCGTCGCCAGCGCGATCTGGTTGACGGCGGCGAGCGCGGCGTCGACCGCACCGCGATGGCTCTCGACCAGCACGCGCGCGAGCGCGACGTCGTCGAGGCGGTCGATCATGGCGGTCGCCGGATCGAGCGTTTCGGTGGCGGGAAGGTCGCTCACGCGGAGGCGAGCCGTTCGGCGAGCCGCAGCGCGCCGCGGACCGGCTCGTCGCCGCCTTTGACGATCGCGGCGCCCGGAACGTCGCCGATCAGCCGCGTCTCGAGCAGAAACGAGAGCAAGCTGTTCTCGCGAAACAAGCCGCCCGCGAACGCGATCGCGGGCGATTTGTCGAGCAGTTCGACCGCGCGCAGCGCCGACTTCACGAGATCGCCGAGGTCCTGCGCGGCTTGCTGCACGATCTTCGTCGCGGCACGGTTTCCCTTGTCGGCGAACGCGATGATGCTAGGCGCCATCGCCGCGATCTTCGACGGCTGCACAGGCGCGTCGTACAGCGCTGCGACGAGGCGCTCCCGATCGGGCGCCTCCAGGACTCGCGCGACGAGGTCGGCCGTCTCGTCGCGCGTCGCGCGCCCGTCCAGTACTCGGCCGTACAGCTTCACCGCCTGCATTCCGATCCAGAACGCCGAGCCTTCGTCGCCGGCGAGATATCCGAGGCCGCCGACCCGCTGCGCGCGATCACCGTGTTCCGCGTACGCCGTCGAACCCGTGCCGGCGATCAGTACCGCGCCGTCACCGTCGGGAACGGCCGCGCGCAACGCGATCGCGGCGTCGTCGCCGACGACGACGCGCGCACCATGAAACGCCGCTTCAATGAGCTCGCGCAAGCCGTTCGCCACGCGCGCACGTCCGGCGCCGGCTGCGCCGGCGTAGATTGCATTCGGAGTCTCACCGTGCAGCACGTCGCGAATCACCTTGACGATCACGTCGGCGGCGTCGTCGATGCCGATCGTCGTCGCGTTCGCAGCGGCACCGCGCGACTCGCGAACGAATGCGCCGTCTTTCGAGAGAGCGGCTACGGTCGAGGTTCCTCCGGCGTCTACGCCTACACAGATCACTTCGGCTCAGCTTCTCCGCTTGGCGGAACGCTCCGCCCAGGGGGATCGGGGTTGGGCGAGTGGGGGACATGCCGGCGGCGGGCACGCTCCCTCCGCGCTTCCTGCGCTGCGGTCGCTACCGCTCCGTTCGCTCCCGCCATCCTGGCTCCGCGAACTCCGCGAGTACCCGCCACCGGCATATCCCCCACCCGCCCCGGCACGATCGGGCTTCGCTTCCTCGGCACGATTCCTGCTCGCGTGTTCGCGTTGCGATCATTCTTCTTGAAACGTCTCGAGTAGCGCGTCGAGGTGGTGTGGCGCAATTGCGCCGAGAACGCGCGCTCCTCGCGCGCCCGTGACGTGCGGCAAGCCGGCTGCACGACCGCGCAACGTCGTGTAGCCGAGGACCGCGAAGGCCAACGCTTCTTTCGCGTCCGCGTCGATTCCGAATTCGTCGGAGATCGATACTTGCAGGCCTGGTAATTGCGTTCGCAAGCCTTCGACGAGAGCGTTATTGCGCGCGCCGCCGCCGCTGACGATCAGCAGGTTTGCATGCGGTGCCATCGCGCGGAATGCGTCCACGACGCTGCGGACGGTTAATGCGGTCAGCGTCGCGACGGCGTCGGCGAACGGCAGCGCGTCGAGCTCGGGGCGCCAGCGCGCGACGTACGGCGCGCCGAATTCTTCCCTCCCGGCCGTTTTCGGCAGAGCGCGGCGGAAGTACGGGTCGTCGAGCATGCGGGCGAGTATGGCTTCGTTCACGGCTCCGCTGCGAGCGAGCTTGCCGTCCTCGTCGTAGCGCTGCGCACCTTCCGTTCTCAGCGCTACGTAGGTGTCGATCGGGAGATTCGCGGGGCCGGAGTCGAACGCGATGCCCTCGGGGAGGACGGTCATGTTGGCGATGCCGCCGAGGTTCAAGGCGACGCACGGCGCGTGCTCGGCGAACAGGATCGCGTCGACGAAGGGGACCAGCGGCGCGCCGGTGCCGCCCGCCGCCGTGTCCGCGCTGCGAAAATCATAGATCACCGTCGCGTTCGTGCGCTCGCGAATGCGAAACGCGTCACCGAGCTGCAGCGTGTGGTGCGCCGCGCCGTCGTGCGCCAGCGTGACGCCGTGCGAGGCGACCGCGTCGAGGTGCGTGCCGGCGGCAACGCTGCGCACCGCGTCGCCGAACGCTTCGCCGATCGCGGCGTGCAGCGCGGAAAGCTCGAGCGCGCCGACCGGGGCCGGCGGATACGCCGCGATGATCCGCGCGCGCAGTGCTTCGTCGAACGGCACGGTGGCGAAGCGTTCGCTCTGCACGCGGACGCTCTCGCCGGCGGTGGTCACCTCGCAGACGGCGACGTCGATCCCGTCGAGCGACGTGCCGGAGAGAACGCCGGCGATCTTCACGACGCCGCGGCGCCCGCTTCGCGCAGCCCTGTTGCAGCATCGACGGCAGCGACCGCTGCGTCGGCGACGGCGGCGCGAATCGGGCGGAGGTCCGTGCGGCCGAAATGCACGGCGTTCGTGAGCAAGACGACGTTCAGGTCGCGCTCGGGATCGATCCACATCGACGTGCCGGTGAAGCCAGTGTGGCCGAACGTGTTCGGCGACATCAGCGGGCCGCACGAGTTGTCGTCGTTCGTCTTCAGCGCCCAGCCGAGGCCGCGCCGCAGCACCGGATCCCAGGCTTGCTCGCGCACCGCTTCGCGCGCCAAGCCGACGTCGAGCGGGGTCGGGCGGTTGCGAAGCGCGGCGAGATACCACTCGCCGAGCAGCGCGACGTCGTGCGCGGTTCCGAACAGGCCGGCGTGGCCGGCGACGCCGCCCATCAGGTGCGCTTTCTCGTCGTGAACGTCGGCTTGGACCCTGCCGCGCCAGGCGTCCGTCTCGGTGGCCGGGATCGTCGTGCGCTCGCGGCCGCGCGGCCGATAGGCGATCGACGTCGCGCCCCACGCGTGCAGCGTTTGCTCGACGGTGCGCGCGAGCGTGCGGCGCGCGGCGCGGGCGAGGATCGCGCCGAGCGCGATGAAGCCGAGGTCGCTGTAGATCACCTTCTCGCCGGGCAGCGCGGCGAGCGGTTCGGTCAAGGCGAACCGTTCGACGTCTTTGTCGAGCAGCGTGCGGTAGTCGGCGCCGCTCTTGAAGCCGGCGTCGTGCGCGAGGATGCGGCGCAGCATGATCGCGGCGTGCGGCGTGCCGCGCCATTCCGGAACGAGCGTTTCGAGCGATCCGTCGAGCGAGAGCTCGCCGCGCGCGACCAGGTTCAGCGCGATCGTCGACACGAAGACTTTGGTGATCGAGGCGAGGTCGAAGCGCGTGTCGTTGTAGACCGGAACGGCGGGCTCGTCCGCCCGCGTCCGGCCGAAGGCGCGTTCGTAGCGCAGGCGCCCGCCTTGCTCGATCCGGACGACCGCGGCGCTGAAGCGCGTGCCGAGCGCGGCGCGAACCGCCGCGCCGGCTTCAGCGAACAGCGGCGTCCTCGGCGATGCGGACCGGCAGCTCGCCGCGCGGCTCCGCGCGGCCGGTCAGCACGTCGGCGCAGCCCTCGAGCGAGATGGCCTGCGTGCCGTAGATACACATGATCCGGCGTGCTTGCGGCCACAGCGCCGCGTCGTACGGTGAGCGCGCGGAGACGATCAGCGCGTCGGGTGCGAGCTCCAGAATGCGCGCGACCGCCGCGCTCTGCGCGGCGTGCAGGTGCGCGTCGCGAGTGACGATCGCGAACTCGCGGTCGCCGAGCGCCGGAACGTGTTCCAGGAGCAGGTCGACGTCGTCGCTTTCGGGCTCGAGCGGGACGCGCATCACCTCGCTTTTCACGCCGCGGCGCCGCAGCGCGGCGCTGAGCGAGGGTGTTTCTTCCACGCGCTTTCGGGCGCCGGAGAGCGCCGCGTTGTCGGTGGCGGTTCCTTCGAACGAGATGACGGTGACCGCTTTGTGCGGGCGCAGTCGCGGCTCACCGCGCAGCACGGTGACGGCGCGGCGCGCGGCTTCGAGCGGCGCGTCCTCGTCGACGGGGCCCTCGTATGCGGCGCGGTTTGCGAGGTGCTCGCGCAAGCGACGGATGCGCGCGTGCGCTTCCTGCAAGCGCGCCAGCGGAATCTCGCCGTCGTCGACCGCCGTGGCGATCGCGGCGGCGGCTTGGTGCGCGAGCTCGAGCCGGTGGCTGATCCACAAGAGATCCGCGCCGGCGGCCAGCGCGAGGACGGCGCCGCGCACGGTGCCGACGCCGTGTGCGATCGCGTCCATCTCGAGGCAATCGGTCGCAATGACGCCATCGTACGCGAGCTCGCCGCGCAGCAAATTTGTCAGCACGGCGGGCGAGAGCGTCGCGGGGCGTTCGGGGTCGAACGCTTCGACGACGACGTGTGCGGTGAGCACGAGGGATACCGCGCCGGCCGCGAGCACGCGCCGGAACGGAATCAGATCGCGCGCGCGCAGCGTCGCCGCGTGGGCGTCGATACGCGGCAGCGCGACGTGCGAGTCCTCGGCGGTCGAGCCGTGGCCGGGGAAATGCTTCACGGCCGCGGCGACGCCGCCGCGTTCGAGACCGCGCGCGAACGCGCCGGCCAACGCGGCGACGCGCTCGGGATCGTCGCCGTACGCGCGCGTCGCGATGACCGTGCTGCGCGGCTGCAGCGCGAGATCCGCGACCGGCGCGAGGTCGGCGCTGATCCCGAGGCGCGCGAGATCGCGCCCGAGCAGCGTGCCGAGCCGTTCCGCCAGCGCGGCGTCGCCGGCCGCGCCGACCGCCATCGCGGACGGAAGCTGCGCGACGCCGTGCTGCAGCCGCTCGACGCGGCCGCCTTCTTGATCGACCGCGATCAGCGGGGGCGGCGCACCGCTCGCGCGCAGCGCGGCGACGAGCGCGCGCAGCTCGTCCGTCGTGCCGACGTTGCGCGCGAACAGGATGAACGCGCCCGGTGCGAAGTCGCGCAGCGCGCCGAGCGGGACGTCGGCCAGCGTGCTGCCGGGAAAACCGACTCCGATCACGCCGCGTGCGAGCGCCAGCGGATCAGCGGGGAGCGTCATGCGTCGCGCTTCGACGCCTTCCGCGCGCGAACCCGGCGCTCAGTGCTTGATCAGGCGGATGATCTGCGCGACCAGCTTGCCGGCCGTTTTCGAGATGAAGATCTGCACCTTCGATCCCTTCGCGACGTCGGTGATCGAATGATAGCCGGGATCGTCGGACTGCACGCTCGTCGTCGGCATCGTGGAGACGTCGACGCGGCCCTGTCTCGTCGATTCGACCGTCACCACGCCGCGCGAATAGTCGACGTTCGTCACCTTGCCTTCGATCACGCCGCCGTCGCGCGCCGCAGCAGTCGCCGCCGCGGTAGGCGCCGGCGAAGGCGCCGCCTGCGCCGCGGCAGGGACGAGAAACAGGCCCAAAACTAGAACCACGACGAGGCGGGGCATCACCCTGTGATAACGCATGGAAGCCTTAGGTTCGTTTCGGCGGCGCAGGCCCGATCGTCCCCACCGAGCGGAAATATGCTTCGCGTGCGCCGGGCTCGCCCGCTTTCGCGCGCGCCCGCGCCGTCCGCGCTTCGACGATCGTGTCGTCTTGCGCAACTTTACCGCCGAGCACCAGCCGCAAAGCGAGCAGCGCCTCGTCGGCGGCCCGGGCGCCGACCGTCTCGAGCGCGCGGTAGAACGGCTGTGCGCGCGGATCGGCCGAGCGCTCTTGCAGCGCGGCGGCGATCGCGTCGGCCTTGCCGGGCCGGCCGTCGAGGAGGTAGCCGTCGAGAGGGTGCAGTTCCACCGGGATGCGATTCGCGGTGCGGGCTGGTGCGCTTGCCGCGGCGTTCGCGACCCTCGCCGCCGCGCCGCCGTCCGATCCGCTCGCGGCGATCGCTGAAGCGAGCGGCCACCCTGCCGTGCTGCACTTCCGCGCCACCGGCACGCACGTCGAGGAAGGCCGCACCGTCGTCACGACGTTCGACCAGCTCGGGACGGCGGCGCTGATCCGGCGCTGCGTCGCGGGCGTCTGCGGCGGCACTTGGTTTGACGGCTCGCGGCGCTGGACGTTCGGGCTCAACGACGTCCCGCTTCCCGAGGAGGTCGGTGCGGCGACGCTCACCGAGCGCACGCTCGCGGCGGTCGCCTCGTATGCATTCGCCGAGCCGGCTTTCCGCGCCGGCGGCGGGACAGCCGTGCGGGCGGCCGACGGGCGCTGGCGAGTGCGGGCGCCCGACGGCGCCGAGCTGCTGGTGACGCTCGACCCGGCGAGCCGCACCGTCCGCCGCGTCGAGCTTCCCGACGGCAGCCCGGTCGCGGTCTATGTCCGCGACACGCGCGCCGGCGGCGGCGTCTTCCCGCTCGACCGGGCCGGGCCGTTCGAGGCCGGACGGCTGGATCAGGTCACCGTGGTCCGCGAGCCGCTCGCGCCGCCGGCCGGCGTTCCCGTGACGCTCACCGGCGCGGGCACGTTGGAGCTTGGCTCCGAGCCGATCCCCATCGTTCCGTGCACGGTGGGCGGCAAGCGCGCGCGCTGTCTGCTCGACAGCGGCGCGACGCCCAGCGCGGTGACGCTGAGCGTCGCCGAGGCGCTCAACTTGGAGCCGCACGGCGAGCTGGAGATCTCCGGGCTGGCGCGGTTCGCGACCGGCTTCGTCGAGGCCGGGCCGCTGGCGCTCGGCCCGGCCCGGTTCGAGCGCGCGAAGTTCGCCGTGATCCCGCCCTCGAGCGCGGCCAGCTTCGACGTCGTCGTCGGAAGCGATCTCATGGCTCGGCTGCGACTCGTGTTCGACCGCAGCCGGGGAACCGTGCGCGTTCTGGCCGCCGGCTCGTCGGCCGCCTCGGCGTCCGCGGCGAAGCTGACGTTCCGGTCCGGCTCGCCGGTGCTCCGGACGACGGTGGGATCACGCGAGATGCCGGCGCTTCTCGATACGGGGGACCAGGCGGTCCTCTCGTTCGGCTACGCCGCGTACCGTGAGGGAACGCAGTGGCCGGTCGTGTCGCGCGGCGAGGTGCTCGGGGTGGGCAGCGCCGGCGAAGACGCGTTCTTCGTCGAGGTCCCGGACGTTCAGGTCGGGTCGCTGGCGCTGGGGAAGACGCGGGCCCTCGTCCGGCGCACGCAGACCCTCGCGCACGTCGGGATCGGGAGCTGGGACCGCTACCTGGTCGATCTGGACGAAGCGGCCGAGCGGGTGGTGTTCAGCCCTCGCTGATCGACGGGTACGCGGCGTCCGCAGGGTGTCGGTGGGCGCTAGTCCAGGTCGGCTTCGAGCGCTTCGGCAGTCCGCTGCATCACCTTCGCCAGCAGCGCGATCGCGCCGGCGCGGTTCGTGTTGAGCAGCATGTACTGCATGCGGTCGTTGGGGTGCAGCACGACGAAAACGCCCTTGCTGCCCTGCGTGATCGAGTGGAGGATGCGGTCGATGAACGCCTTGTCCTCGTCGTCGAGCTGGACCGCACCGCCCTCTTCCTTGAGGAGGTCGCGGAGGAAAATATCGAGATTCTCTGGGCAATCCATAGCGCGAAAAACACCCTCGTTCGGTACGAGCGTTGTCTTGTTGTGGTATCGGCCGAACGGCGGGAAAGTGAAGGCCCCACGTCAAGACTGAGTAAGGACCCCGAGGGTTCGACCCTGCCGTCGGTGCGGCTCGCTTAGGAAAGAACGATCCGCGTCTGCGCCGCGGTTCCCGAAGGAGGCTGCTACGTTCAAAGGATTCGGCGCGTTCATCGCGCGCGGCAACGTGATCGACCTTGCGGTCGCCGTGGTGGTCGGTGCGGCGTTCACCGCGGTCGTCAACGCGCTGGTGAAAGACCTGATCACGCCGCTGATCGCCGCCTTGGTCGGGAAGCCGGACTTCTCACGGCTCGGCTTCACGCTCAACCACTCGCACTTCCCGCTCGGCGACTTCGTGAACGCGCTGCTGACGTTCGTCCTCGACGCGCTGGTGATCTACTACCTCATCATCGTGCCGCTCCGGGCCGCCGCCGACCGATTCGAGCCGAGCACGCCGGTGATGGCGCAGAAGACGTGCCCCGAGTGCCTGAGCGAGATTCCACAGGACGCGCGCCGCTGCAAGTACTGCACGGCGGTGGTCATACGCGGCGCCGACGCGCGCACTTGAAGCAATGACCGACGTCGTCGTGGTCGGCGCCGGCGCCGCGGGGCTCGCCGCGGCGCGCGTTCTCACGCAGCACGGCGCGTCGGTCGCGGTGCTCGAGGCGCGCGACCGCATCGGCGGGCGGCTGTTCACCCGCGAGGATCCGGCGCTGCCGGTTCCGGTCGATCTCGGCGGGGAGTTCATCCACGGCGCGGTCCCGGAGACGTTCGCGCTGCTGCGCGCCGCGGGCAGCGTGGCGATCGACACCGGCGGCACCTCGTACACCTACGAAGACGGCGCGCTGCGGCTGCGCGACGATCCGTTCGAGATCATCGCTCGGGTCGTGAGCGGCGCGCGCGAGCTGCGCGAGGACGTCAGCGTCGAAGCGTACTTGCAAAGCATCGGCGACGGTCCGGACGCCGAGCGGGAGCGGGGCTACACGCGGATGATGGTCGAAGGCTTCGACGCGGCGGATCCCGCGCTCGCCAGCATCTGCGCGATCGCGGCCGAATGGGGCGACGAGAGCGGGCAAACCTCGCGTCAGTTCCGGCCGCTCGGCGGCTACGCGCGCTTGATGCGCGCGCTGCACGGCGCGCTCGACCCCGCGCGCGCGCAGGTGTCGCTGTCCACCACCGTGCACTTGGTGCGGCGCGAGGCCGGCGCGGTTTGCGTCGACGCGACCCGCGCGACGGGAACGGAAGTTTCGATCGCCGCGCGCGCCGCGATCGTGACGCTGCCGGTCGGCGTGCTGAAGGCGAACGCGGTGCGCTTCGAGCCGCCGCTGCCGCCGCCGAAGCTCGACGCGCTCGCGAAGCTGTTGATGGGCCCGGTGGTCCGGCTCGTGCTGCGCTTCCGCACCGCCTTCTGGGAGCGCGTGCGCGAGGGAACGTATCGCGACGGCTCCTTCTTCTTGCGACCCGAAGGCTCGTTTCCGGCGATCTGGACGCTCTTGCCGCTGCGCGTCCCGCTGATGAACGCGTGGGCCGGCGGGCCGAAAGCCGCGGCGCTCGCGCAGCACGACGAACGCGGCCTCGTCGCCGCCGCGCTGCACGACCTGCGCGTGCTCTTCGGTGAGGAGATCGATCCGGCCGGCGAGCTCGAAGCCGTCTACACGCACGACTGGCAGCGCGACCCGCGCTCGCGCGGCGCGTACAGCTACGTCGCCGTCGGCGGAACCGGCGCTCGCGCCGCGCTCGCCGCGCCGGTCGACGACGTCCTCTTCTTCGCGGGCGAAGCGACCTCGCCGGTCGGCGAAGCCGGCACCGCCGGCGGCGCCCTCCAAACCGGCGAACGCGCCGCCCACGAAGCGCTGGCCATGCTGCGTCTCTAGTTCACGCGCTTTTCGTGGCTTTTCCATTCGCGTTCGCGCAGGACGTATTTTTGGATCTTGCCGGTTGAGGTTTTCGGCAGCTCGCAGAACTCGAAGGTCTTCGGGACTTTGAAGGCGGCGATGCGGGCGCGCATGAAGTCGCGCAGCTCCTCGGCTTCCGCACTGCGGCCGGGCTTCAGCGTGACGAACGCTTTCGGGACCTCGCCCCACTTCTCGTCCGGCACGGCGACGACGGCGCACTCGAGGATGGCGTCGTGCTCGAGGAGCAGCTTCTCCACCTGCTGCGTCGAGATGTTCTCGCCGCCGCTGATGATCACGTCCTTCGCGCGGTCGACGATCTCGACGTAGCCGTCGGGGTGGCGCACCGCAACGTCGCCCGAGTGGAACCAGCCGCCGGCGAACGCGCGCGCGGTCGCGTCGGCATCGGCGTAGTAGCCCTTCATCACGTTGTTGCCGCGCATGACGATCTCGCCTTGCGTCTTCCCGTCGGCCGGAACGTCGTTCGATTCCGCATCGACGACGCGCACGTCGCCGGCGCCGAGCGTCACCATCGGGACGCCCTGCCGGCTGCGCAGCCGCGCTCGCTCGGCGGCGGGGAGCGCGTCCCACTGCGGGCTGTGCCAGGCGCACTCCGTGATCGGGCCGTATGTCTCGGTCAAGCCGTAGACGTGGTGCAGCTCGGCGCCGAGCGCCTCGATCTGCGCGATCGTCGCCGGCGCGGGCGGCGCGCCGGCCGTCGTGACGACGACGCGGTGGGGGAACGGCACGGTGTCCGGATGGTTCACCAAACCGATCAGCACGGTGGGCGCGGCGCAGAAGTGCGTCACGCCTTCGGCGTGCACGGCGTGGTTTATCCCCGCCGCGTCGACCTTGCGCAGGCAGACGTGTGTCGCGCCGGCCGCGGTAACGGCCCACGGAAAGCACCAGCCGTTGCAGTGGAACATCGGGAGCGTCCAGAGATAGACGCTCTCCGGCCGCAGGTTCGCGTGAAAGATCTCCGCGAGCGCGTTCAGGTACGCGCCGCGGAACGTGTACATCACGCCTTTCGGCTTGCCGGTCGTCCCGCTGGTGTAGTTGATCGAGATCGTCTCGTCGCCCGCGCCGGCCTGCGCAGCGCCGGCGCGCGCGGCCAGGGCGGACGGGTCGGCTTCGGCGAGAAAGCGCTCGTACTCGAACGCTCCGTCCGGATTGGATTCGCCCGGCGCAGCGACGCGGACGCGCGGAATCTCGCTCTCCAGCTTGCCGACGAGCCCGTCGAGCTCGTGGTCGTGCAGCAGCAGCGCGGCGCCGCAGTGGCCGAGGATGTAGTCGATCTCGCCGGGTGCGAGGCGCGTGTTCAGCGCGCACAGCACGCCGCCGGCAAGCGGCACGGCAAACGTGGCCTCGAGCACCATCGAAGTGTTCGGAGCCAGCACGGCGACGCGCTCGCCGGCCTGGATCCCCGTCGCCTGCAGCGCCGCGGCGAGCCGCCGCACGCGGTCGAGAAACTCCGGATAGGTCCGCCGCGCCGGACCGTCGACGACGGCGAGCTTGTCGGGATAGACGAACGCCGCGCGCTCCAAGAAGTCGAACGGGTCGAGCACGCGCTGGTGGACGACGGCGGATGCAAGCGTGTCCATGGGAACATGTTCGCAGTCTCGCTCTATGACCCTCGCGAGGCAAGATCCACTCTCCCGAATTACGAGACGCCTACCTTTCGCCGCCAATGAGGAGGGCGGCGCCGACACCCGGCCAAAGGACCTTAGCTAGCCGACCAACTCTACCGCATCCCAGCACGTCGCTATCTCCTAGTCCGCGGACTCATACTGAAGAAATAGGAGAAACTCGGGGTGATGCATCCTCTTTCCGTCTTCGTCGCATATCAATTTGAGAGTCCTCACATTAAGAAAGACGACCGGGACAAAGCGATAGCCTCCGCCATTCGAAAGACTAACGAAAACCTCCGGCGGCGCCATCCGCACCACGAAATCACGTGGGCCGGATTCGGGCTTCGATCGGGCGAGCATATAGGCACGCAGTTGGTCGAAACAATCGCGGATTGCGACATCTTCGTCGCGGATCTTTCTGAGTTCAACCTGAACGTCGTGTTTGAGCTCGGCGTCGCCTATGGACTACAACGGTCGACCGCTAAGAAATTCAGCATCACATATGGGCTCAAACAGCAGACCTTAAAAAAGCTTCTATGGCTCGCACACGAGTCCGTTGATTGGCGAACTTTCCCGGCCGATCTAAGTGGTCTCTATTTTGTACCATATGGGAAGGAACCATTTGCAGACGTTCTTGCTACCAGAATCCCCGAACTCTGTTTAGCGTTGATTGAGGAACGCCAAGAGGCCGATGCCCTACGCACGCTGCGAAAGTTCTGGAACCTTTCCGCCGTCTCTTCGACCGACATTGTATGCTCGGAGATACCCGACGACGTGCGCTCTCCATTTGCCAGCGCGGATAACGCAAACTATATCCGTTACGCGGCGTTTGCCGACCTCGACAGCTTCATCAACCTCAAAACTCGGATCGCCGAAATTTCTCCTGGCGAAATCATACGAGAGTACCTGCCGCGAGAGTACCGCGTATCAAATCACGACAAGTTGATCGTGATCGGTGGACCAGTGTGGAATCCCGTTGCAAAGAATATGCAACGGAGGCTTCCCTTCTATTTCGAAAGCGCGCCAAATGATCAAGACTCTCCCCTGATCGTCGAAAACGCGAAGCGACGCCGTTTGCCACCGGTCCGAAAGAACGACCGAAAGAGAACACTTCTTCGCGATATATCGGTCTTCGCACGTCTCGGAAGCACAAAGATGGTCAGTGGATGCCTAACTTTCGGCGGTTTAAGCGCATCGAAATGTTTCATCGATCGCGAAATTGGCGCAAGCAATGTCTCATATATCGAAGAACGAGTTGATGGTGCTGATTTTGTCGTAGTTTACGAGGCTCATTTGACGGGACTTACAGGTGACGTCTCTACGCCAAACTTTTCCGACCATGAGCCGCTCATACTCATGAAGCGCGATAAACGCAGCGACAACTTTTCGATGGTACTTGACAATTCCGAAACGGCGGAATCTCGGTGACCCTCAACGCACCGTCACGCGAAACGATCTGATTTCTCAAGCCACGATTCTAGCGCGGCATCCAAATGCTGACCGAGGATCTGCCAGTCACTTGGGTCGTGGCGGTCGCTTCCGTGAAACCAGCCGCGCGTGAAGATCTGCTGATCCGTGAGATGCCCTACAATATGCATACGAACCGCGTCTGCCTTAAACGGCATGCCGATGCTCTGCACTGAAAAGAACCCATAGCGGTCAATGACCTCAATTGTCTGTGCGAGCCCTAGCCGCTCCAAAGTTGCCTGGACGCGTTGAATGACGTCTTGTACCTCGCGGCGCCAGGAAGGCCATTCTATCGCTTGGCAAAGCAAGTTCTCTCCAGTTATCAAAGCCGCCAGTGCCGTGGACTCGCTAGCGTAAGTCGCGCTGATATGTGCCAATGATGCGTACTGCATTAGGCGTTTGGGACCGACTAAAGCCGCCAACGGTAGGCCGTTCGCTAATCCCTTCGATATGCACAACAGATCGGGCCAAATATTCAGTGCTCCGGCCACGCCCGTGCGGCCATATTTATAATGCGATGTAATCTCGTCGAAAATTAGCACCATGCCGCTTAAGTCACAATGAGCACGGAGCGCAGCAATGGCGTCGCCGGTCCAAACTTCGGGTCGTACAATCACGGCCGCTACTCTGTCCGCGAAAGGTAGGAGCGCATCTCGGGCAGCGCCTATACCGGCATTGGGGTCTAGAAATCGAACCGCCTCCTTGACTTCGGGGAGGATGCCGAGCGTAAGTGGGGTTTCCGAGTACGCGCAAGCGGCACTCCAGTCGTGCCAACCGTGGTAGCCATCGACAGCAATGAGCTGTCTCCCGGTGGCGGCACGGCCGATGCGCACCGCAGCGCTGCATGCGTCCGCGCCGCCTTTGAAAAACCGAGCCTGCTCATAGCGTTCGAGCCGGTGCAAAAGACGCTGCGCCGCTTCGTGTTCCAGTACCGTGGGAACTGACGCCGCACCGCATTCGATCAGTGCCCGGCGAACAGAATCCGCAAATTCTTCTCGCCCGTGGCCCCAGATCACACTGCCGAGCGCCATGTCGAAATCGAGCCAAGTGACATTGTGTTCATCTGTAAATCGGGCTCCCTGCGCAGAGACCGCCCGTCCAGGGGAGGTATGACCTGTGACAATCAATGGGAGCTTACTGATTGTGCTACAGCCGCCCGCTATGGGCTCACGCTTCACCGTGTCTATCTGATCTTTTCGCCTGGCCATACTAGATCCGCGAGATCCCGAAGCAAGAGGGCGTTTCCGTAGAGGTCGACTACGATATCGTCGTCTCGTACGCGCCTGCGATGTTCGAAGAAATAGGCGTTTCCGCGCAGGCGTATGAAGCTATCGCAGAGGAAGAGCATTCGACGTGGCTCTCGATGGCAATTTGGTCCCAGTACGAGCGGGAGTGGGATCGCCCCATCGCTGGCGCACCGATGCGAGACGAGGCGAACGTCCTCTGCGCGTTCGGCGGTGCGTTCAGGCAATTCGGTCCAAAACCGCTTCGCAGCGACGCGGTCGCCGCAAAGGTCGATTCCGACGCACGAGACATCGCGTCCGGCCGCAATCGCTTTTGAGCATCGCTCGATACCGGCCGCCAAGAATATCCAAAGGTCATCGACGATCTTCGCACCCCAACGATGCCAGAACAGGGCAATGTTTCGCTTACGGCTAGCGTCGCGATGTGGACCGGCGCTTCGTTCCCAATGAAATGCCCTTGCATTTGGCGCGACGAGTAAACGGCCGCCGGATTCTGCGATACGTAGCGCAAGATCGAGGTCGTCGTATCCACTATGATACGAAGGGTCGAATCCTCCGGCAGCTTCGATTAGATGACGGCGCGCTGCACTGAATCCTAACGGCATTGCTTGTACCGGATAAGGGTGGCTCGGCAAAGTGTCCCGCCGTGCATTCAAGTATGCGTGACGGCCAACGAACTGATAGAATGTCAGGCCCGCATGATTAATGCCCCCCGATTCAGGATAGAACAAGACGCCGCTCACGACGCCCAAATCTTCGCTGCCATCAAATGGTGTGACGAGATCGCTCAGCCATGGCTTTCCAAGGACGAGGTCGCTATCGAGACGTACTACAATGTCTCCCTTGCAGTGTTCTAAACCGGTATTGAATGCAAAACCGTCGCCGAAAGGAAGCGTGTGAGAAATCAGCATGACTTCCACTTTCGTACTCAATGCACGTCGCCATTGATTGAGCACCGCCTTGCTGTCACCGCTGCAGCCATCGTCGACGAGAATCAGTTGTATACCCTCAGGAAGTGTCTCATTCAGGCCGCATAGGAAAAGCTCAAGAACATTCGGCTCCTCAAATATGGGGACTACGACCGAAACGGAAAGCGTCCCGTCGGTCGGCCGCTTCGAATTTTTCGAATGCGCCGGCAGGTTCGACACGTTTTAGGCCGCGTCGGCGCTTGCCGACGTGCAGCGTGTTCGGATGATGCTAAGGCCAAGCACGGCCAGTCGGGACGCGGTCATCATAGTACGGCGTGACACCTCCCAGGGACGGGGGTTCGGCAGTACGGCGTTCGGCGGCGGAACCCGCCGTGCATTTTTCGCCTCCGCGGACCCGTCCGATATAGACTCTCGAAGTATCGTTGAAGGCTGCGTAGAAGAGCGGCCCCATGGCAGTCGCAAAAGGGACCACCTCACGCGCCTCGGAGACGCCGACGCTGAAGGTCGGTGACCCCGCACCGGACTTCACCTTGAGCTCGCACACCGGCGAGCAGTTCCATCTGGCGGACCAGCGCGGAAAGAACGTCGTCATCGCGTTCTATCCGTTCGCGTTCTCCGGCACTTGAAGCAGCCAGATGCCGTCGTACGAGCGCGAGCAAGAACGCCTTCGTACGTACGACGCCCAGGTCGTGGGCGTCTCGACCGACTCCCGGTTCGCCAACGCCGCCTGGGCGCAGCAGCTCGGCGGAATCTCCTATCCGCTGCTGAGCGACTTCCATCCGCACGGTGCCGTCGCCCAGCTCTACGGCGTGCTGCGTCCCGAGGGCATGGCCGAGCGCGCGATCTTCGTGATCGACAAGGCTGGGATCGTGCGCTACATCGACGTGCACGAACTGCGCGAGCACCCCGACGAGGCGGTCCTGTTCGAAGAGCTCGCCAAGCTAAACTAGTTCTTTCGTAGCTCTTGACCCCGACCGCGGAGGCGTGCTAGGGTGGCTTAAACCGAATTCCTTCGGTTTCCACCTTGCACGTCCGAGGAGCTCCGATGGCGCGCCGGCGTTCCGTTCCGCTGACCGAGGTCGAGCTGCGGCTCATGGAGATCGTCTGGGCCTCGGGGCCCTCGACCGTCGGACAGATCGTCGAGGCGATCCCGGCCGACGAGCGGCCGGCGTACAACACCGTCCAGACCATGATGAAGATCTTGGAGCGCAAGGGCTTCGTCACGCACCGCGCCGAGGGCCGCGCGTTCGTATACGAGGCGGTCGTCGACCGCGAGGCCGCCGCGCGCACGGCGCTCTCGCACGTGATGCAGCGCTTCTTCGGCGGCTCGCCGCGCGCGCTGGCGCTGAACTTGATCGAAGGCGACCACCTCACCGAGGACGAGCTCGACGAGCTCGAGCGCACCATCAAGCGAGCCAAGGAGGAAAGCTGATGGACGCGCTGCTGCTCGCGCTGCTCAACGCGCTCTGGCAAGGCGCCGCGCTGATCGCGCTGGTCGAGCTCGCGCTGCGCTGGGGGCTGCGGCGCAACGCGACGACCGCGTGCGTCGTGTGGAGCGTCGCGTTTGCTGTGGTTGCGCTCTTGCCGGCGATCGATCTCGCGCTCGCACGGCCCACCGTTGTGCCGGCTGTCGTGCCTGCGAAAGACGCGGTGGCCGGTTTGCGCGGCGCCGAGCCGGCGACGCCGTTCGCTCCCGCGCACGTGCGCACCGCGGCTGCGACGTTCGCCCGCGCAGCGCATCGCACCGCTGGCGGCGCTGCCGTTGCCGCACCAGCTGCGGAGCTTGCATCTGAAAACGTGCGCGCCCGCATGACTTCGGCATTGATTGGCATCGGCGAAGCGGCGACGGCGTTCGCGCGGAGCTGGGGCCTGGTGATGACCGGCGTCTGGGCGCTCGTCGCCGGATTGCTGCTGCTGCGCTTGGCGCGCTCGTACGCTGCGATCGGCGCGATGAAGCGCGGCGCGACGCCGCTCGACGAGCCGGCAGTACTGGCGCGTCTGCGCGCCGCCGGACACCGGCGCAGCGCGGACGTCGCCTGCTCTCCGCAGGTGAGGATCCCGTGCGCGGTCGGTTTCCGCCGGCCGATGATCTTGATCCCCAGCACGCTCGCAGCCTCGCTCGACGCCGACGACCTGGCCCGCGTGGTGCTGCACGAGTCGGCGCACTTGCAGCGCTACGACGACTGGGTGAACGCGCTCGAGCAAGCGGTGTGCGCGCTGCAGTTCTTTCAGCCTGCCTTATACCTCGCGCGCCGACGCATCGACTTCGAGCGCGAGGTCGCCTGCGACGACCGCGTGCTCGAGGACGCCGGCGAGCCGATTCGATACGCAGAGTGTCTGGCGCGCATCGTGCAGCGCCAGGTCCGCGGTCAGCGCGCCGCCGTCGTCCCCGGTTTCGTCCTGCGCCGCGCGCAAGTCGTCGCGCGGGTCCGCCGCATCGTCGACCGCTCGCGCGACGCTTCCCCGCATCTGCGGCTCGGCGCGCTCGTGCTGGGCGGCGCCGTCCTCGTCGGCACGCTCGGCATCGCGCGGCTGCAAGTCCCGCTCGTCACGCCGGCGGTGGCGCTCCCGGCGCTGATCGCGGCGAACGCCGCGCCGGCGCCCGCTCGAGTCCCCGCGCTGAAAGCCGGGCATCCGCATCACCACCGTGCGCACGCTGGGAGCCACACAGCTACGACGACGACGCCAGCGCTCGCGAAACCGTTGCCGTCGCCGTCCGCAACGCCCGTCGCACCGGCTGCGTCGTCCGCAGCAAAGCTTCGTGCACGCGCGCTCGTCGTGCGCGCTCGCCCGAACGCCGGCCGGACGCCCGCTGCGAAGGACGCGTACGGCCCGGTTTCCGCCGCACGTGCACCCGAAGCGGTGGCGGCGTATGCCGCTGCGCGCGCCGCGGCGATCGCACCGGTCGCTGCAGCCGACGCGGCCGACGCGGCGCGCACGGTGCGCGCTGCCGTGCGAGCCGAGGCCCGGGCGGACGCGACCGCGCACGTGCACGCGCACGTGCAAGCGCGTATCGCCGCGGAAGCGCCCGTCGCGATCGCAGCCGCGGAACAAGCCGTTGCGCAAGCTGCCGGCCCCGCGCCGGCGGTGCGTTTCGTTCACCCTGACGGCGACCTGCTGGACGCGATCGACGAAGCGAAGTACCCGCATCCCAGCATCGACGAGCTGATCGCGCTGCGCAACCAAGGCGTGACCGGCACGTACGTTCGCGAGATGGGCGCGCTCGGGCGCGCGCGGCCGTCGCTGCGCGACATCCTCGCGCTCGCGACGCAAGGCGTGACGCCGCGCTACGTCGCGGCGCTCGACCAGCGCCTCTCGTCGGCTCCGTCGCTCGGCGACGTCCTCGCGCTCGCGACGCAAGGCGTGAGCACGCGCTGGCTCGACGGGATGGCCGCGCTCGGCTATCCGAAGCTCAGCGTGAGCGACGCGCTCGCGCTCGCCGTCCAAGGCTGCGAACTGTCCTACGTGCGCGGGCTGCAGGAAGCCGGCCTGCGCAACCTGACCCCGCGCCAGATCGTCGCGCTGCGCGTGCAGGGCGTCGACGGAACCTACGTGCGCCGGCTCGCCGCGCACGGCTACAAAAACCTCGACGTCGACACGCTCCTCCGTCTGAAAGTGAGTGGCTTGGAACCGTGAGACCGGTCCTGATCGCGGCGTTCGCCGCACTCTTCGCCGCGAGCAGCGTTCCTACGAACGCCGCCGGCTCGCAGGCGGTCGGCCGCTGGTCGATCGTGCAGCGCACCGACGACCAAAGCCGCGTGCAGCTGCGCTTCGAGTACAACGAGAGCAGCGACCGCGGCAACTGGAACTCGTCGTGGTCGTCGAGCGTCCCGCTCGCGGAGGCCGGCATTCCCGCTGAGCGTCTCCGCGGGCCGATCGCGCCGGTGACGTTCACGATCGCCCGCGAGCCCGGTGCGTTCGCGTGCACCGGCAGCGCGGGAGAAAACTCCGGCGCCGGACAGTTCACCTACGCGCCGAGCTCGCGCTTCGACGACGCGCTCGCCGCGCGCGGGCTCAGCCGCCCCGATGCGCGCCAATCGCTCCAGCTCGCGATCGCAGGCGTCACGCTGGCCTTCGTCGACCAACTACGGAGCTCGTCGCGCAGCGCGAAGCTGGACGACCTGCTGCGCGTCGTCCAGCACGGCGTCGGCCCGCGCTACGTCAGCGACCTCGCCGCGCTCGGCTACAAGGTGAGCTCGCTCGACGAGCTGGTGCGGTTGCGCGATCACGGCGTGAGCGCCGACTACATCCGCGCCGTGCAGGGCGCGGGATTCCGCAATCTGTCGGCCGACGATCTCGTGCGATTGCGCGATCACGGCGTAAGCGAGCGCTTCATCACCGAAATGCGTGCGGCGGGCTATGCGAACGCAACGCCCGAGCAATACGTCAGCGCGCGGGACCACGGCGTCACACCGCGGTTCATCACCGATATGGCTGCCGCCGGCTACAAGAACCTCCCGCTCGACGAGCTGATCGCGCTGCGCGACCACGGCGTGAGCGTAGCCTTCGTCGACCGGCTGAAGGCTCACGGCTACACCAACCTCTCCGTCCGCGACCTGATCCGCCTCCGCGACTCCGGTATCTGACGTAGCGACCGCCGGCGTCATCTGCGTCTTTTCTTGATGGCCTTCACACTTATTTCATTAATTACTGCTAGAGGTGCCCTGATGCGTCGACCTACGATCCTGGTGCTCGGTGCGGCGATCGCGTTGTTGTGCTCGTCGCCCGCGTATGCGGTTTCGCAGCGCCCGCAACTGGCGATCCCGCACGTCGCGAAGGGCCCCGCGATCGACGGCACGCTGACCGACGAGGCCTGGAAGTCGGCGAAGCACGTGACGCTGGCGTACGATCTGCGCCACAAGACGCTGCCTTCGAGCAAGACCGACGTCTACGTCCTCAGCGACGACGCGGCGCTGTACGTGGCCTTCGACGCCGAGCAGACCGGCGAGATCGTCGCCAACCAGCACACCGACGACGTCGGATTCGACACCGACGACGAGGTCCAGGTCGACCTGTGGCCGGGCGGGCCGAACGGGTTCCGCTACCTGTTCACCGCGACGCCGCTCGGGACGCACTACCAGCACTCCAGCGAGAACTCCGTGTACGCGCCGAAATGGCAGAGCGTCGGAAAGCTGCGCCCGGGCGGCTACACCGTCACGATGCGCATCCCGTTCAACGTCGTGCGCGGCGACGGCCGGCCGAACTGGCAGATCCAGTTCGTGCGCTTCGTGGTGAAGACCGACGATTTGTTGGTGTGGGCCTACGAGAACGGCCAGTCGGACCACAACGACGTCGTCTACGCCGGGACGCTCAACGGCCTTTCGACCAGCGCGGCGAGCGCGCGGCCGAAGCCGCGGATCGGGCTGTTCGGCGTCGCCGAAGCGGCGGCCGCCCACGACGACGGCAACACGACGCGCTCGGGCGCCGACGTCTCGATCCCGCTGACGCGCACGACCTCGTTCGTCGGAACGTTTCACCCCGACTTCTCGAACGTCGAGCAGGACCAGCAGTCGATCTCGCCGACGGTTTACCGGCGTTTCGTGAACGAGGTCCGCCCGTTTTTCGCGCAGATGCAGCTCACCAACCCGTTCGACTGCGAGGTTTGCCCGAGCGTGAACGAGCTCTACACGCCGGGGATTCCGACGCCCAAGCGCGGCTACGCGCTCGAAGGCTCCCAAGGCCCGGTGACGTTCAACGCCTTCAACGCGATCGGCGACCGCCGCACCGACAACGCCTACACGGCGCAGTGGCGCAACGAACAGCGCACGCTCGGATTCGGGTTGCAAGCGGTCGACACGTTCGCGCCGGACTTCGCCGATCGCCTCACCACGCTCGGCGCCTTCGCCACCGACCGCAAGCACAAGATCGTCTACCTGAACTACGGCTGGGACCGCGGGACGAACGTGCTCGACAACGCGCAGGGGCAGCGGCTCGACGCCGGCGCGGCGTACTACGGGACCGACTACTACTTCGGCGGCGGCGTGCGGAAGATCGGCGGCTACTACAACCCCGTCGCAGGCTTCATCGCGACGCCCGACGTCGCCGGCTGGTCGTTCGACGGCGACCGCACCTTCCGGTTCAAGCCCGGCAGCTGGCTGAAAAGCGCCGAGATCAACGGGTTCATCGAGCGCTACCACGGCTCCGACGGCCGGCTCGACCGCACCAACAACGACCTCGCACTCACGCTGATCAACAAGAACCTGTGGCGGGTGCAGGTCGACACCGGCTCGACGTATCTGAAGCTGCAGGACGGTCGGATGACACCGGTCTCGCTGGCCGGGATCGCGCTGAGCTATCGCGGCGGGACCGCGACGCCGACGGCGTTCGTGTTCAACCACGGCCGCTACGGCGACGGCAACATCGCGACGTTCGACCGCAACACCGTCCTCAAACTGGGCCCCATCACGCAGCTCTCGCTGCAGGCCTTCGACACCGTGTGGTACGCCGACGCCGGCTACCGCAACGTGCAGTGGCTGGAGCGCGTGGCGCTGACGCGCAACATCTCGCGCGAGGCGTCGTTCGCGATCGGCTGGCGCCGCATCATCGGAACCCCGCCCGCGGTCGCCAACTACTACAGCTATGGCACGACGACGTTTCCGACGGGCCCCGCGAGCTTCTACTCCGCCTCGAACGTTTCGCTCGCGTACGCCTATCACCGCAAGCGCGACGAGCTCTTCCTCGTCTACGGGGACGCGAGCGCGCCGTCGACCAAGCCCGCGGTGATCCTCAAGTACGTCTACTACCTCGGCGGCGAGAAGGGCACGTAGACCGCAGCGGTTGCGATTACGCGGGCGCGTTGGAGGGGCCGGCGCGCTCGACGAAGCCGCGGTAGATGCGGACGAGGGTCTCTTTCTGGTCCTCGCTCAGCCGGGCGTCGGCGCGGATCGCCTCTTCCACCGGGACGCCGGCGCGCTCCACCTGGCGGCCTTCGAGCAGCCCGGCCTGCGCGTACATCGTCTCAGCCGAGATCTTCAGCGCCGAGGCGAGGTTTTTCAGCACGTCGGCCGAGGGCTTGTGCAGGCCGCGCTCGATCTGGCTCAGATACGGGTTCGAGATCTTCGCGATCTCGGCCAGCTGGCGCAGCGAAAGGTTCGCCATCTCGCGCTGCGCGCGGATGAACTCGCCGACCCCGGTCCACATGTCGTCGCCGTCGTGCTTCGCCAACGCTACATGTCCAGGCCGCCGTTGATCGTGTAGACGGCTCCCGTGATGTAGCTGGACTCGGGCTCGAGCAAGAACTGCACGACGCGCGCGACCTCCTCCGGTTTGCCGAGCCGGCGCTGCGGGATCTTCTCGATCACCGCGTCGAGCGCGGTTTTCGGCATCGCTTCGACCATCTCGGTGCCGATGAATCCCGGCGCCACGACGTTGACCGTGATCCCGCGGCGCGCCGTCTCCAGCGCGAGGCTCTTGGTGAATCCGAAAAGGCCCGCCTTGGAGGCGGCGTAGTTGGCTTGGCCGACGTTGCCCGTCTCGCCGATCACCGAGCTGATGTTGACGATGCGGCCCGAGCCGCGCTCGATCATGTGCTCGAGGACCGCTTTGGTCATCGCGAACGCGCCGAACAAGTTCACGTTCAGCACGTTGTGCCAGTCGTCGGCGCTCATCTTGCGGACGGTCTTGTCGACGGTGATCCCGGCGTTGTTGACCAGGAAGTCGATCCGGCCGAAGCGGTCCATCACCTCGGCGACGACCCGCTGGCAATCTTCGATCGAGTCGACGCGTCCCTGGTGCACCGAGACCTGCCCGCCGTCGGCTTCGATCTTCCGCTGCAGCGCTTCGGCCGGCTCTTTGCCGCGGCTGTAGCCGGCCGCGACGCGCGCCCCGCTCTTCGCCAGCGTCGTGGTGATCGCGGCGCCGATGCCGCGCGTCCCACCCGTTACCAGTGCCACCTGTCCGTCGAACACGTGCCGATCCTCCGCCTTGTCGTATCGCCCGGCGGCCCGGCTTCCCCTTCCGCGGGCGGGCGAGGGCTTTTCGGGCCGGCGGCGGAAGCCCGCGCGCAAGACACGGGTGTTGCGGTCAACGGCTTTTCCCGATGGATGGGTAGAAGCGCGGGCTGGAGGCTCCTTCGATCTACTACGAACAATACGACGCGGCGTATCTCGCGATGGCCCCGGCGCGCTGGTCGGCCGTCACCGCGCAAGCCATTTTCGGCAACCCGTACAACCCACTGGCATACACGCTGACCGGCCGCATGATCGCCGCATCGGCTGACGTCTTCACCGGCGTTGCCCGCCGCCGCGGAAAGCCCGCCTGGCACCTGCCCGCGCGGATCGAGACGGTCGACGAGCGGCCGTTCGGGCGGCTGATCCAGTTCGACACCGGCGCGGGTCCCGAGCGCCCGCGCGTCCTGCTCGTCGCGCCGATGTCCGGACATTACGCGACCTTGCTGCGCGGCACGGCGGAGGCGCTCATCGCGCAGCACGACGTCTATCTCACCGACTGGTTGGACGCGCGCGACGTCCCGCTCGAAGCGGGACGTTTCGATTTGGACGACTACATCGGCTACGTGATCGACTACGTCCGCCGCTTGGGTCCGGACGTGCACGTGATCGCCGTCTGCCAGCCGGCGCCGGCGGTGCTGGCCGCAATCGCGCTGCTCGCGGCGGAGAACGATCCGGCCTCGCCGCGCACGATGACGCTGATGGGCGGCCCGGTCGATCCGCGCCGCGCGCCGACCGCCCCGGTCGAATTGGCGATGACGCGCACGCTGGAGTGGTTCGAGCACGAGCTCACGATGCGCGTCCCGCCGTGGTACCGCGGGGCGGGGCGATCGGTCTATCCAGGTTTCCTGCAGCTCGGCGCGTTCATGTCGATGCACCCGGAGCGCCACGCCGAAGCGCACTGGAAGATCTTCGAGGACCTCGTTCGCGGTGACGGCGAGTCGGCGGCGAAGCGCCGCGCGTTCTACGACGAGTACCTGAGCGTCATGGACATCACTGCCGAGTTCTACCTGCAGACCGTCGACGAGGTCTTCAAGCGCGCGACGCTCGCGAGCGGAACGATGCGGTGGCGCGGCCGACCAGTCGACCCGTCGGCGATTCGTACCACCGCGCTGCTGACGATCGAGGGCGAGCTCGACGACATCTCGGCGCCCGGCCAGACGCTCGCCGCGCACGAGCTATGTTCCGGCATCCCGAGCGAGAAGCGCCGCAACGTCTTCGAGCGCGGGGTCGGCCACTACGGAATCTTCAGCGGCCGCACCTGGCGCACGCGCATCGCGCCTCAAATCGCCGCCTTCATCGAGGCGAACGCCTAGCGCGCGACGCAGGGCAAACGCCGGCTGGGCCACCGGCGTCGCCCTGGAGGCGGGGCGCGCGTCGCCGCCTACACGTTGGCGGTCTGCGCCGCGCGCCCGACCGCGGTCTCTGCCTTTTCGGAGACGAAGTCGCGGAGTGCTTCGGTCAGCAGCTCGGTGTGCTGCGCGGCGCGCCGTTCGTACGAGATCAGCTCGGCGAAGCCGTTGCGCAGCCCGCGCTCGACCGCGGCGCGGAGCGTCGTGCGATCCGCGTTGCGCAGCCGGCGTTCGGCGTGCATGGTGAGGATCTCGCGCACGACCCCGCCGAGCGCGAACTCGCGGTAGAGGTACAAGCCGCGCATCGGCGCCGGATCGCGCACGCCGTTCCGCTCGCCGATTGTCGGATCGAACAGCGGCTGCACGGTTTGCGGCAGGTGTATGCCGATCCATTCGGCGATGATGCACTGCGAGGCCGAGCGCCCGATCGCGTCGACCGCCGCGGCGCCGAGCTTGACGATCGGCACCTTCGGTCCCATCTCGTTCAGATGGGGTATCCACGGCAGCCCGGCGACGGCCGTATCGAACATCGCCTTGATCTTCGCGGCCGGCGCGAGCCACATCGCGACGTTGCGGTGATACTCTTTGATCTGCGCGAAGATCTTCTTGCCTTGCGGCGAGGCGTTGAAGCCGAGCGAATCGATCGGTTCCGGCGTTCCGAAAGAGAGAGTCGGGCTCACTTCGCCGGTCAGGTTCACGTTGAACCAGTGGTGCCAGGTCGCGTCGGTCGCGACCCGGCCGACCGACGCCGCGTGCCCGTCGTACGCCGCGATCACGCCGAACGTCTTCGGGTCGACGGCGCCGAACACCGGGTCGGTGTGCGCGTTCACGGTGGCATCGGCGATGATCTCCGGCCGCACCGTTCCGGGCCATTGCACCGTCGTGTACGTGTCCGCCGTGTAGTTGCCGGAGAAGTCTTGCGGCAGCGCGCACTCGCCCTCGTGCATGTGGTCGGGCAGCACGCTGATCGGACCCTTCGAGCCGCACAGCAGCGCGTGCGGGAACGACTCTTCGACGAACGGGAACGCCGACCAGCCCCACTTCGGCCGGATCGAGATCGTCTGCGGGCGGTCGTCGGACTGATCGAAGAAGTCCGTGATCCCGTCAGGACCAGGGACCAGGGTGTCGTGACGGTGGTTGCCGCTCACCGGCGGCGGATCGCCGAGCGGGCCGCCATACTTCCATTTGCGCATCAGACCGGCGCGCAGCAACCCCGCGCCCATCCCCGCGCCGAGCTCGTCGTGATCGCCGGTCGCGAAGAGGCCGCCGCCGGCATCCATGAACTTGGCGATCGCCGCGTTCTCCTTCGGCGTCAAGTCGGCGCCGTCGTCGCCGAAAACCCAGATCTCGTCGTACGCCGACAGGTCGACGCCGGCGTTGGCGAAGCCGAAGTTCGGGATGTCGGGCGTGGAGAACATGTCGGTTCCGCGGTGCGCCTTCGTCACGTTGAACTGAACCCACCACGGCGACTGGTTCAGCGTGTCGAGCAGGTCGCTTAGGCTGAAGTCCTGATTTTTCGCATACGTGATGCGCTCGCCGTCGGCGACCATCAAGATGTTCACCTCGACCGGCTGGACCCATGGGTAGGGCCACTGGGGATGGTTGGATCCGAGACCCATACGAAACACCTCCTCGGGAGAGCAAGAAACCCGCGGAGGACACGGTACGCGCCGCGTCTTACCGGCGGCTTACCGAAATGGGCGCGTAAGCGTTTCGACAGCGTTACGCCGTACGATCGTCGCGCTCAAGGCGGCGTGCCTTGGTCAGGCGCGCCGGCGGCGCTCTCGCGCGCCAGCACGGCGTGGCAGCGATCGCGGAAGCGCGGCGAGAAAGAGTCGTCGGATCATCGAATCGCTCCCCATAGAGACGTCCTGAGCCTCGGACCCTTCCCCGCTGTGCCTTCCCTACTGACGCTGCGGTCCTGTTGTGCGCCGACGAACGAACTGACGGCGGGGCATCAGTTGATGCATGCGTGATCCACGTCCGAGTACTCGGACTGAACAGCATAGTTCGTTCCGTTGAGGTTCGCAGAATATAGGTAGCCCACGCAAAGATCGCTGATCTCTTGACCGTTCCTGTAGACGTACCAACTGGAGCCGTCCGGGTCGGTTATCGTCTCGAACATCTCGTGCGAGAGGGTCGAAGCTGTTGAGTCGATCAGGTCGTCCCCGTTTTGCGTATTCGGGCCGCCGATGACGCCGCATCCGGGTACATCCTGGAACGGCTCTACCGTGTACAAAAGGTGTACCCCTCCGCCGTAGTCGACGCTGCCATGGTAGGCGCAAAACCTAAACGTGCCCGGGTTGTCAGGCGAGTAGCATGACGACGAAAAGTCAATGCACGTGTCGAGGTTCGGAGGCAAGAACACGTGGAAAACGTGCCCATAGCCGCGACCCGCGATTTGTGAGGCTTCCCAGACCCACAGCAGGATATCGTCCTGTCCCATGACCGGGTTTCTGAAACCCGGATTCGACGACAGCAGCAACTGCGTAGCCGAATACGAATTGCCCATCGTGTAACGGTTCGGCGAGTTCAGCCCGACGTACTGATCGAGATGGCTTATGAACTGGCTTGCACCAAGATCTGTGAGGAATTGCCCGGGTCTTCCCCAGCATGTGCTTGCGCAGCTTTGATAGTTCGTCGAAATGTAAATGTTATGCGAGGCCGTGCCGCCAACGACCACACCGCCTTCATAGCTTACGTCGAACGGACTGTTGACGAACGTCGAGGGCCGCCTGGCGCGAACGGACGCCGTCACTCCCGGATGCACGGCAAAGACGTGGACGGGTCCGATCTGAGCGGGTGGAATGGCGGCGCCGGCAGGAAGCGCGAGCGCCGCCACGTGAGCGTCGCTCTGATCGACGCTGGAAGTAGGAGTGTACGCTGACACTTTGAGCGGCAAAGACGTCGGCGCCAAGCCGCTGCTGGGCGTTGGCGTCGCGGCGGGTGTGATCGGGGCGGTGGTCGCATTGGCACTCGCTGGATTTTGTGTGGCGGGTACCGCGGAAGAACCGCCTCCGCCACACGATGCCAAACCAAGACAGACTGCAAGGAGAACGCTGAGCCGATGTCTCATGGTCGTACCTCTAGCCTAAGCAAGTAGCAAGAAAAGGCGAGAGGCGTTAGCCGCTCGCGACCAATCGCCTTCTGCTGAAGCACCTCAGAAAACGCCTTGACGGATGCTTTACGCTAAAAGCTGTCGCTCTACAGATTCGGCAACGGCGTGCGAGGACCGACGAACCAGGACACGAGGTCGCGTACTGCCACCGAACGCGACGTTGCACCGCCACGCGGTAATCGGCTCGACACGCTGATCGGACACACCAAGAAGCGTTCTTGGTAGGCGTCGGAAGACAAAGGGCAGATCCTGCGCCTTCCGTTCCGCTCTCGAAAAGAAAACCGCGCCGTAGGCGCGGTTTCTGAAAGCTCCCGGAGTTGGACTCGAACCAACGACCCGCTGATTAACAGTCAGCCGCTCTACCGGCTGAGCTATCCGGGACCAACTTGCCACGGTGGGCAAGGAAAGAACCCGCGGAGTAGACGGTAGGCGCAGCGTCTTGCTGGCGGCTTACCGGCATCGGCGCGTAAGCGTTTCGACAGTGGCACCCCGCACGATGGTCGCGCCTTACGGCGGCGTGCCGTAGTCGGGCGCACCGGCCGCGCGCTCGCGCGCGAGCACGGCGTCGCAGCGGTCACGGAAGTAATAACATACCTGGCGCGAGAGCGCGAAGACTTCTGCGAGATGGAAGCCGGGCGGGGGCGGCTGCGCCGGGAAGTTCTCGTTCGGCCGCGGCGTGTGGCCGCGCGGGTACACGAACGGCCACGGAAACGCGACCGTCTCCGTGTAGCCGTCGTCGTAGCGCACGCGGCACTGCCAGTAGATGTACGTGTAGTTCCCGCGCGTTTGCTCGTCCAGGTTGTCGCACAAACCGCCGCCGCCGAGAACGTCGGCCGGATAGCCGGTCGTGAGCGCTTTATAGCGCTTCATCGTCGATGCGGTTCCGGTGCCGGTCCCGCCCGTCTGCGGCGGCCCCTCGGCGATGGCGCGCTGCGCCGAAGCGATGGCCCCGCGAAACTGCGCGTCGAGCGATGCGAGCTGACTCGCGGAGTACGCAACGTGCGCCGGGGCGGCGATCTGCCGCGGCTGGGGACTCGCATGCGGAACGGTGCGCGCAAGCTCGTGCGGCGCGATAGGGTGCGGCGGCGGTCGTCGCACGGCGACGCTGCGCGGTGCCGTCGCCAGCCGTGGCACTGCGGGCGCGGCGCTGGGACGCGGCAGCGGCGTCGGCGTGGGCAGTGGGGCCGGAGTCGGCGGTGCCGGCGTGGGCGTCGGGACCGGCGTCGGAACGACGTGCTCGACGGTGATCCGCTGCGCGCCGGCGACCTCTTCCCGTGCCGTCTCCAAGCGCGGAAGCCGCGCCAAGATGCTACCGCCGAACGCGTGTAGGAGAACCGAGGCCGCCAGGGCGGCGAGCAGCCCGCGCCGGCGGCGGCCGGTACGGGCGGGGAAAAGCTGCAATCGAGGGCGGGGATCGGTCACGGAAACTCAGCCATCATCGGCGCCAACCCTCGGATGACCCGCAGAACGAGCGCAGCGTTACGGTTGGCTCTCGGTCCCGGCCGAGCCGGCATACCGGTAGACGAGCGTCCCCGGATCGTCCGCGTCAGCCGGCCACATCACGACGAAACCGCTCTTCTCGAGAATACGGCGCGACGCCGCGTTCGTGGCGCGCACCGTGGCGACGATCTCCGGAACGCCGAGCGCCTTTGCGGTGCTGGTGAGAACCGCGGCCAGCTCGCTGCCGTAGCCGCTTCCCCAGCACTCGGGTCGCAGCGCATAGCCGATCGCGATCGCTCCCGGTCGAGCGGACGGAAAGAAGCCCGCGAATCCGATGAACTGACCCTCCGGCGTTCGCACGATGTAGTCGCCCGCACCGTGTTCATCCCAGTACGCGACCCGGCGCCGCGCGCGAGCTTCCGTCTCTTCGCGCGTGTACGTCTTGCCGAACAGCCACCGCTGCACCGTTTCATCCCGGTCGATCACCGCAAGCTCGTCCAAGTGCTCCATCGTGAAACGCTCGCACACGAGCCGCGCCGTCCGTAACACCGGCGGCGCAACGACGCGCACTACCTCGGTCGAGTCACCGTTCACAGCACCCTCCGTTCCGGCTGTTTCCTTCCAGCCCCTTGAGGCCGCCACGTGAAGCTTGACGACCGCGAGAATGCCGTGTAGTATATCGCTAGGCGATATACCGTGAGACGATGTAATGGCGAGTGATGACCCCATCCAGTTTCAGCCCGTGTTGTTGATCTTGATAAGCCTTGCGGACAAGCCGAAGCATGGCTATGCGATCATGCAAGACGTTCGATCGCTGACGGGATGGGAGATGCGTCCCGGGACGCTGTACGGTGCGCTGGGGCGGATGGATCGCTCCGGATGGATCGAGGAAGCCCAGACGGCGGACTATCGCCGTCGTCCATACGCTTTGACGGCGGCCGGCCGTCAGGAGCTGCGCCACCAACTTGAGGTTCTCGAAACGCTGACGCGTGAAGCGGCGAAGCGCGTCAAGTCCAGACCGCTGCGGAGGAGAGCATAATGCAACACATTGCGTCGAAGCAGACCAGGTTCAACCACGCTTTCGTGACGATTCACGTTGCCGACATGCAACAGTCAATCGAGTTCTACGCGGTGGGGCTCGGCCTCAAGGTCAAGTCGCGCTATGGCGACGAGTTCGCGGTGATCGAGGGGCCGGGAATCATGATCGGCTTGCATCCTGCGACCGATGCGGCGCCCGCGGGAGCGGTATCGATCGGCTTCAGCGTCGACGACGTGGAAGAAGGGCGCGAGCAACTGCGGAGCCGGGGAATTGCGACCGAAGGCGACATTGTGGTCGACGCGCCGATGCGCTTCGTGTTCCTGAAAGATCCGGACGGCACGCAGCTCTACCTGGCCGAGCAAAGCGAATTTACGTAAAATGCGAGTCGCATAGCGCACTCGTCCGGAACGCGTAAGCTGTTTGCCCAGAACTCCGCCAATACACACGAAGGGACCCAGCAGTTCGCTGAATCCCTTAGTAAAAGTGGCTCCCGGAGTTGGACTCGAACCAACGACCCGCTGATTAACAGTCAGCTGCTCTACCGGCTGAGCTATCCGGGACCGACTCGCCACGATTCGCGGGGCCCGAGAGATTTCCCGCCGCGGGACGAGGACTCAGGTGGCCGGTCGTCCAATCGAGCGGCTACCATGCTTTCGTAGATTCCCCCGCGCCGGCTCCGGCGCGGACACGTGCAGCCTCCTCTCGCCCTCTCCGCACGCTTTGGGAATCCGTCATGGCCACCGCAACCGCTCGCCCGGCGAGCGTCTTCTCGTCCTCTGCATTCAGCCGCTTCTACGCGGGTCAAGCGCTCAGCTTTCTGGGCGACGGCCTCCGCACGCTCGCGATCCCGCTGCTCGTGTTCCGGCTGACCGGCTCGGCGACGGCGATCGGCTGGACGTGGGCGCTCGAGCTCTTCCCGTACGCGTTCGTCAGCGTGATCGCCGGCTCGCTCGGCGACCGGGTCGACCGCCGCCGCCTCATGCTGGCGTGCGACGGCGTGCGCTTCGCCATCATGGCGCTTTTCGCGCTGCTCTTCGCGACCGGCCATCTGACGGTCTCGATGATCTACGGCGGCACGTTTCTGCTCGCGGTCGCCGGCGCGATGTTCCTCGGCGCGCAGACGCCTTCGCTGCCGTATCTCCTCGGAAAGGATCGGGTGAAGGGAGCGGTCGCCGCGCTCAACGCGACCGAACAAGCCGTCGGGCTGGTCGCGCCGCCGGTCGGCGGCGTGCTGTTCGCGCTGGTCGGCCCGTTGCCCGCGCTCGCGATCAACGCGGCCACCTACCTCACCTCGCAGCTCGCCGTCGCGTCGGTTGAGACGTTCGGCCCGGACGTGCAGCGCGGGCTGCCCTCGCTGCGCGAGCTGGTGAGCGACATCGCGAGCGGCGCGCACTTTCTGTTCGCTGAGAAGGCGATGGCGATTCTCTCGTTCTCGAGCTGCTGGTTCAACTTCATCGGGTCGGTCGGTTTCGTCGCGCTGATCCCGTATTTCAAGCGTGAGTTCGCCGCGGGCGATCAGCTCGTCGGGATCGCGTTCGGCTGCTTGGCGGCCGGCGCGATGGTCGGCGCGTTCGTCGCCGGGCGCACGCACTGGCCGTTCGGCCCATCGGTGCTCGCGCTGTACTTCGTCGACGGGCTCACCTGGCTGCCGCTGCCGTATACGCACTCGCTGTGGACGGCGATCGCGCTGCTCACGTTCTCGAGCCTGTGCGCCGGGTACGTGGTCACCTCGATCATCGCGTGGCGGCTGCGCGTCATCCCGGAAGAGATGGTCGGCCGGGTGTTCGGCGTCGTGCGGCTCGTCGTGCTGGCCGGCATCGTGCCGGGTTCGATCCTCAGCGGCTGGACCGCCGATCACCTCGGCGTGCGCACGACGATGCTGATCTCCGCGGTCGGCTTCATGGCGTACACGCTCGTCATCGCGTTCTCGCGCACCGTGCGAGCCGAGCGGCGGTGACCCTTCGACAAGCTCAGGGCGACCCGAACGTGATGTCGATCTCGTCGAACGACGTTGCGCTCGGGTGGGTCGTCGTCCCGCCGGGCGGCGTGTCGGCGGGGCGCAGCAGACGAATCGTCGGCATCCCCGCCGCGCGCGCCGCATCCAGCTCCGCATCGACGTCGCTCAGGAAAAGAATGTCGCCCGGCTCGAGGCCGATCGCCCGCGCGATCGCTTCGTACGAGCGCGCCTCGCGCTTCGGGCCGGTCGTAGTGTCGAAGTAGCCGCTGAAGAGCGCGCTCAGATCGCCCTGGTCGCTGTGCGCGAACAGCTCGCGCTGCGCTTCGACGGAGCCGGACGAATAGACGTACAGCTTCAGCCTTGCCGCATGCCAGCGGCGCAGGCCCGCGGCCGCGTCGGGGTAGACATGTCCCCGCAGGCCGGTCTGCGCGTAGCCTTCGGCCCAGATCAGACCCTGCAGCGTCTTGAGCGGCGTCGCCTTGCGATCTTCGGCGATCCAGGCGTGCAGGTGCGCGAGGACCGTCGCGTCGCTTACGTCCGCTTCTTCGCCCGCGAGCCGCGCCGCCTCGCGCATCGCCTGGGCCACGTGCGGATCTTCTCGATGCGCGGCGACGTAGGCGTCGAGATGCTCGTCGGCATACGGAAAGAGGACGTCGTGCACGAACGCGATCGTGCTCGTCGTCCCCTCGATGTCGACCAGCACCGCGCGGGCCGCGGCGCGCGCCGTCAAGCTACTCGTACTTCGGGAAGCGCGAGGCGATGTCGTCGCCGGTGAAGTTCGCCACCCAACCGGACGGGTCGACGAACAGCCGGATCGCCGCGAACTCCGGCGCCGGCCCCATGTCGAACCAGTGCGTCGTGTTCGCCGGCACGCTCAGCAGATCGCCGCGCGTGCAGATCATCTGGTGGACCTTACCGCCGGTGCGCAGGTAGAACGAGGCGCTGCCCTCGACGAAGAACCGCACCTCGTCCTCGGTGTGGGTGTGCTCGTTCAAGAACTTCGCCCGCAGCTCGGGGACGTTCGGCGTGCTCGGCCCGACGCGGATCACGTCGACCGTCGTGTAGCCGTACTCGCGCTTGAGGCGCGCGACGTCGCCGGCGTACGCGGCCAGGATCGCGTCTTGGTCGGCGTCAGCGCTCAGCGGCACGTTCGCTTCCCACTGCTCGAAGAGGATGTCGTGCGCGCCGAGCAGCTTCGCGATCTCCGCGCGGTTCGTCGTATCGACGAGCGGCGTCGAGGGGTCGTTCTCGTCGTAGACGCGGAGCGTCGAGGTGAGCGTTGCGTTCATCGCAGTCTCCGTTCTTCGAGGTGGCAGGTGAGCAGGAACTCCAGGGCTTCGACGTGGCGGCGCGCGTCGGCTGCCGTCGCGCCCCAGGCATAGGTTCCGTGGCCTTCGATGAGATAGCCGGGAATCGCCGCGTCGCGGCCGATGCGCGCTTCGACGGCGGCGGCGAGCGCCTCCGTGTCCTGATCGTTGCGGAAGACCGGGATCTCCACGGCACTCTCGTGCGTGCGCAGCCCGATCGCCTTGTGCATCTCGTAACCGTCGGTCCGCAGCACGCCCTCGCCCGCGGCGAGCCGCGAGAGGACGGTTCCGGCGACGGTGTGGACGTGGACGATCGCGCCGATTGAAGGATCGCCCCGATATCGCGCCAGGTGAAGCGGCGTCTCGGCCGAGAGGCCCGCCGGAACGGGTCCGGCGAGCGCGACCACGGCGACGTCGCCGGGGCCGATCGCGCCCTTGTCGAGCCCGCTACGGGTGACCGCGGCGTGCGCGGCGTCGATCCGGCACGAGAAGTTCCCCGACGTCGCGGGAACCCAGCCGCGCGCCGCCGCGAAGCGGCCGAGCGCGGCGATCTCTTCGACCACGCCGGGCGGCGCGGCAGACAAAACGACCGTCACCTCATGCCGAACCAAAGGGCACGGCGGCCGGGTTGCAGGCTGGGTGAAGAACGGCGCCGGAGGCTGATGCCCGACCTTGCGCACTTAGCGCTGTTCGTCGTCTTGGGCGCGCTGGTCGGCGCGCTCGGCGGCCTGTTCGGGATCGGCGGCGGGCTCATCGCAATCCCGCTGCTGGTCCTCTTCTTCGGCTTGGACGAGCAGCACGCGCAAGGGACCGCGCTGGTGATGGTCTCGCCGAACGTACTGATCGGGCTGCGGAACTACGCGCAGCGCGGGAGCGTCGACCGCCGCGTCGCGCTGCTGCTGGCCGCGTGCGCGGTGCCGTTCACCTGGCTCGGGGCGCTCTACGCGACGCACGCGGGGCCGGGATTGCGGCTCGGCTTCGGCGCGTTCACCGGCGCGCTCGCGATCTATTTCGCCTTTCGCGCGCTGCGCGTGAAACGGGCCACGGCGCACGAAAAGCCGCCACCGCGGCTCGCTTGGGGCTGGACCGCGGTGGTCGGCGTCTTGGGCGGAATGCTCTCCGGCTTGTTCTCGGTCGGCGGGGCGGTGTTCGCCGTGCCGCTACTGGCACTGTGCTTCGGCTACGCGCAAACCGAAGCGCAGGGCCTTTCGCTCGCGCTCGTCGCGCCCGGAACGATCGTCGGCATCATCGCGTATTCGCTGGCCGGCGACGTCGACTGGGGGATCGGGATCCCGCTCGCGCTCGGCGGTGTCTTCGCGGTGCGCTACGGCGTCTCGCTCGCGCACCGCTTGCCCGAGACGACGCTGCGGCTGCTCTTCTGCGCGATGCTCGCCGCAGCGTCGCTCGGGCTCTTTCTCAAGCGCTGAGACGAGTCAGCGCCGGGCGCTCGTCAGCCGGGGATCTTGAACGTGTACGTGCGGGAACCCGCTTGGCGCAACGCGGAGTCGCGCGAGGAGTCGCTCTGCACGACCAGCACGTTCTTGAAGTTGTTGCGCGTCGGCGCGTACGCGACCTTGAAGTTGAGCCGCTGCACCGGCCCGTTCCAGCGCACCGTCAGCGTGTTGGCACCGCGCTGGACGACGCCGGTGATGTCGTCGTAGCCGACGGAGTCGAGGTGATCGACTTCCTGGCCGTCGACGTCGACGCGCGCCGCCCCCTGCGGTACCGCCTGCATGTTCTTGAGGATTGTGATCGGCCCGTTGGCATCGGTGCCGGTGTCGCCGGGTGTCTGCTGTGCGACCGCCGTCCCGCCCGCCAGCGCCGCAATGGCGGCCGCGGCCGTGAGCACTTTGAACGTACGCATACGGTCGTTGTACCCGATCGGGGCCGATCGGTACCCCAGCCGGACCGCAAGCAGGCCCTCGCATCCGGCACCGCGCAATCTCTCGAACCACTCGCCTTGCTTGCATACCGGGAGCACGATGCAGACGCAGTCGCAAACGCAGACCACTGACGACGTGAAGACGAACGGCGCACCCGCGGCCGCCCAAGCTGTCGAGGGAACGGCCGCGCCTGCGCCGGTCGCAGCGCGGCCGCGCCCGCTCGCCGCGCGCAAGATCGCCGAGCTGATCGAGCGCGCGGTCGCGCGCAGCGGGATCTCGTGCGCCGTGCAGCTCGCGTCGGGCGACTACCTGCGCTTCGGCACCGGTGAGCCGCAGTTCACGATCCGCTTCCACAGCGACAAGCCGCTGCTCGGCTCGATGAGCGAGTACGCGCTCGGCACGGCGTACATCAACGGCGAGTTCGACATCGAGGGCGACATGTGGGCGGTGCAGGAAGTCCGCAGCCTGCTCGAGCCGCGCGGGAACGCGCGGATCGCGCTGAGCTTCCTGTGGGAGCTGTTCGCGATGCCGGCGACGTGGGTGAACAAACGCGCGGTCGACCAGCACTACACGCGCGGGGACGACTTCTACCTCTCGTACCTCGACGAGCGCTATCACTTCTACTCGCACTGCCTGTTCAAGAGCGACGACGAGACGCTCGAAGAGGCGGCCGAGAACAAGCACCAGACGATGTGGCGGACGCTGCGGCTGGAGCCGGGGCAGAAGCTGCTCGACATCGGCGGCGGTTGGGGAACCGTGCACGCGTTCTGCGGGCCGCGCGGCGTCGCGGTCACCTCGCTGACCCTGGCCGAGGACTCGGAGAAGTACATCAGAGCGCTCGACGAGCGGCTCGGGCTCGACAAGTGCTCGGTGCAGCTCCAAGACTTTCTGACCTACGAGCCGCCGCAGCAGTTCGACGCGATCGTGATCTACGGCGTGATCGAGCACATCCCGAACTATCGCCGCTTCGCCGAGCGCGTCTGGGAGTGCCTCAAGCCCGGCGGCCGGATCTACATCGACGCCTCCGCGTCGATCGAGAAGTACCAGCGCAGCGACTTCATCAGCGCATACATCTGGTCGGGCGCGCACTCGTTCCTGTGCCTGCAGGACATCACGCAGGAACTGCTCTTTCACGGCCTCGACATCATCGAGACGGTGAACGAGACGCACGACTACTCCCTCACGATGCGCCACTGGGCGCAGAACCTGGAAGCGAAGAAAGACTTCATCGTCTCGAAGTGGGGCGAGCGCACGTACAGGCTCTGGCGCATCTACCTCTGGACCGGGAGCTACGGCTTCCACGTCGACTCGATTCAGGCGTACCACATCGTGGCGGAGAAACGGGCCGACCGCGGACCGCGCCCCGGGCTGCGCAAGCGCGTCGGCCAGTTCCTGCGCAGCTTCAAGTAAGCGCGCGGCAAATCTCAGCATTGCCGAAGGACGACTTCTCGCTCGACGAGGCGCGGCGCATCGCGCTCGCCGCGCAAGGCTTCGCCGACCCGGCGCCGCGCGGCGCGGTCGACCGCCGCGCGCTGCGGCGCGTCTTGGCGCGCGTCGGCCTGATCCAGATCGACAGCGTCAACGTGCTCGTCCGCTCGCAGTACCTGCCCTTGTTCTCGCGCTGCGGGCCGTACGATCCGGCGCTGCTGGAACGCGCCGCATACGGGCGCGGCCGAACCCTGTTCGAGTACTGGGGCCACGAAGCGTCGCTGCTGCCGGTGGAGCTCCATCCGTACCTGCGCTGGCGGATGGAGCGCGCGAAGCGCGGTCTCGGCACGTGGCGGCACGTCGCGCAGTTGATCGGGGAGGAGCCGCAGGTTCTGAAACGCCTCCGCGCGGCGGTCGCGCAGCGCGGCCCGATGGCGGCGAGCGACTTCGACGGCGCGCGCGGGAAGGGCTCGTGGTGGGGCTGGAGCGAGGTGAAGGTCGGACTCGAAGCGCTGTTCTGGTGCGGCGAGATCACGACCGCGTACCGCAAAGGCTTCGAACGCGTCTACGATCTGCCCGAGCGCGTGCTGCCGCGCGCGATCCTCGAGCTGCCCGCACCGAGCGAGGAGGACGCGCAGCGCGAGCTGGTCCGCATCGCGGCGCGCGCGACCGGCATCGCTTCCGAGCGCGACCTGCGCGACTATTTCCGCCTCGACGTGGCCGGTGCGCGCGCGCGCGTCGCCGAGCTGGTCGACGCGGGCGAGTTGCAGCGCGTCACCGTCCGCGGCCTGCGCGGCGAGCGCTATCTCGCACGCGACGCGCGCCTGCCGCGCCGCGTTGACGCGAGCGCGCTGCTCTCGCCCTTCGACTCACTGATCTGGGCGCGCGCACGCACCAGCGAGCTGTTCGAGTTCGATTTTCGCCTGGAGATCTACACCCCGCAGCACAAGCGCATCCACGGCTACTACGTGTTGCCCTTTCTGCTCGGCGACCGGCTGGTGGCGCGCGTCGACCTCAAGCACGACCGCCAGGCCGGCGTGCTGCGCGCTCACGCGATCCACGTCGAGCCCCGCGCGAAGCGCGCCGAGATCATGCCGCCGCTGCGCGAACAGCTCGAGCGCATGGCGGGGTGGCTCGGCGCCGGCCGCGTCGCGCTTGGACGTTCGGCCGCAACGTAGCGCGCGGTAAAAGAGAAGAGACACCGCCGGAGCGGTGCCTCGCTTTTCTCGTCGCTAGCTCGTTAGGACGAAACTCGTTCAGTGGTATGGGGTCGGGTACGGCGTCGGGTACGCGTTGCCGTTCTGCGGATAGCCGTTGCCGTTCGGGTAGCCGGCCTGGCGGCGCGAGAGGACGGTCGCCGGGGTCGTCGTCTTCAGCGCGACCTGCGTCCCCTGACCGATGGTGACGTTGGTGCCCATGTTGCCGGCGTAGATGGCGCCGCCGATCGCGCCGACCGCGCCGCCCACGTCGGTGCCGATGTGCTTGCCGATGTAGTTGCCGAGGATCTGGCCGACGACCGCGCCGGCGAGCCCGCGCGCCGAGCTGTTGCCGCCCTGCTTCGCGTCGAGCGAGAGCACTTGCCCGGTCAGCGAGGCGGTCGTGCCGTCCATCAGCGTGAGCCGGTCGAAAGCCAGGTTGACCGCACCTTTGTGCGTCCCGTTCGCCCGCGTCACGCCGGCGACGTGGCCGTAGACGCGTGCGTTCTGGTAGCGCTGGTCGTCGGCCGGATACGGCGTGGTGACGTCGAGGACGAAGGGGTCGCCGACCTGGGCGGTCTTGCTGGTGATCGACTGCTCGAGCGTGCCGGTGATGACGGTCTGCGACGGGAGCAGGGTGTCGCCGGTGTACTGAGCGGAAGCCGCGAGCGGGACCGCTGCGATCGCCGCGATCGCGAGCGCGAAAAGAGATTTGCGGAGCATCGAATACCTCATGGGGGAGTCGCCCAGGTAACGCGTCCGGCGCCGCGGGCGTTCCCACCGCAAGCAAAGAGGCGCCGGTCACCTCCAGCGCCTCTTCGTGCGGGTTCGTTCAGTCCGGCGGCTATGCCGTGAGCGGGGCGAGCTCGCGGTCGACGTCGCCGCGCAGCCCGGAGCCGGCGCGCAGCGCCTCGGCCTTGTCGATCTTCTCCCACGGCAGGTCGAGCTCGGGCCGTCCGAAGTGCCCGTACGACGCGGTCTGCTTGTAGATCGGGCGGCGCAGGTTCAGGTTGTGGATGATCGCCGCCGGACGCAGATCGAAGTGCGCCTTGACCAGCTCGGCGATCTTCTCTTCGTCGATCTTGTTCGTGCCGAACGTGTCGACCAGCACGCTCATCGGGTGCGCGACGCCGATCGCGTAGGCGACCTGCAGTTCGCAGCGCTCCGCGAGCCCCGCCGCGACGACGTTCTTCGCGACGTAGCGCGCGGCGTACGCCGCCGAGCGGTCGACCTTGGTCGGGTCCTTGCCGGAGAACGCGCCGCCGCCGTGGCGCGCCATCCCGCCGTACGTGTCGGCGATGATCTTGCGCCCGGTCAGCCCGGCGTCGCCCTTCGGCCCGCCGATCACGAACCGGCCGGTCGGGTTGACGAAGACCTTCAGATGCTCGTCGCGCAGCGCACGCGGGATCACTTCGTCGATGATCTGCTCGGTGACTTCGCGCCGGATCAAGTCGAGCGGGATGTCGTCGTCGTGCTGGGTCGAGATGACGACCGCGTCGACGCGCACCGGCTTGTAGCCGTCGTACTCCACCGTCACCTGCGACTTGCCGTCGGGCCGCAGATACTTGATCGCGCCGCTCTTGCGCTTCGCGGCCAGCAGCCGGGTGAGGTCGTGCGCGAGCGTGATCGGCAGCGGCATCAGCTGCTGCGTCTCCCGGCACGCGAACCCGAACATCATCCCCTGGTCGCCCGCCCCCGTCAGCTCGAACGGATCCCGTTCTCCGGTCTCCTTCACCTCGAGGGACTTGTCGACGCCCATCGCGATGTCGGGCGACTGCTCGTCGACCGACACCGAGACGCCGCACGTCTCGTAGTCGAACCCGACGTCCGAGCGGTCGTAGCCCACCTCTTTGATCGTCTCGCGCACGATGCGCGGGATGTCGACGTAGGTGTTGGTCGTGATCTCCCCGGCGATGTGGATCTGCCCGGTGATCGCGAAGGTCTCGCATGCGACGCGCCCCATCGGATCCTTCTCGAGGATCGCATCGAGCACCGCGTCGGAGATCTGGTCGGCAAGCTTGTCGGGGTGCCCCTCGGTCACCGACTCCGACGTGAACAGTCTGCGATACGCCATTAGTCGCGCCCCTTCGCCGTGCTGCCGTCCGTGCCTACGGTCATGATTCTAGGTGCCCTCGCTCCACGACGCCATGTACTTGACCTGTTCGGGCGTCGGCGTGTCGATGCTGATCCCGAACGCGGCGAGCTTGAGCTGGGCGACTTCCTCGTCGATGTGGTCCGGAACCGAGTAGACCTTCTTCTCCAGCGTCTTGTAGTTCTGCGCCAGGTGCGCCGCGGCCATCGCCTGGTTGGCGAAGGACATGTCCATCACCGCGGCCGGATGCCCTTCACCGGCGGCGAGGTTGATGAGCCGGCCCTGGCCCAGCACGCGCACGGTCTTGCCGTTCTTCAGCGCGTACGCTTCGACGAACTCGCGCGGCTGCGTCTTCCCGGTCGAGAGGGCCTCCAGGGCGTCGAGGTCGAGCTCGTCGTTGAAGTGTCCCGAGTTGCAGACGATCGCGCCGTCCTTCATCACCTCGAAGTGCTCTTTGCGGATGACGTGATAGTTGCCGGTGACGGTGATGAAGACGTCGCCGCGCTTCGCGGCCTCCGCCATCGGCAGCACCTGGAAGCCGTCCATCGCCGCTTCGAGCGCCTTGCGCGGATCGATCTCCGTGACCACGACGTGCGCGCCGAGTCCCTTCGCGCGCGAGGCGACGCCGCGCCCGCACCAGCCGTAGCCGACCACGACGACGGTGGAGCCGGCGATCAGCACGTTCGTCGCGCGCACGACGCCGTCGAGCGTCGACTGGCCGGTCCCGTAGCGGTTGTCGAACATGTGCTTCGTGAGCGCGTCGTTGACCGCGATGACCGGGTACGGCAGCACGCCGTCCTTCTCCATCGCGTGGAGACGAATCACGCCGGTCGTCGTCTCCTCGCAACCGCCGATCATCTCTTTGAGCAGCGCGTTGTGCTTGGTGAAGATCGTGGTGACGAGGTCGCAGCCGTCGTCCATCGAGATGTGCGGCTTCGAAGCGATCACCGACTCGATGTGCGAGTAGTAGGTCGTCTCGTTCTCGCCCTTGATCGCGTAGGTGGGGATCTCGTAGTGCGCGCAGAGCGCCGCGGCGACGTCGTCCTGGGTCGAGAGCGGGTTGGAGGCGCAGAGCGCGATCTCGGCCCCGCCCGCCTTGAGGGCGAGCATCAGGTTCGCCGTCTCGGTGGTGACGTGGAGGCAGGCGCCGACGCGCACGCCGGCGAGCGGCTTCGTCTTGGCGAACCGCTCGCGGATCTGCGCGAGCACCGGCATGAAGCTCGCCGCCCACTCGATGCGCGATTTCCCGGCATCCGCCAGCGCGAGGTCCTTCACGTCCCCGCGGGTCTTCTCTAAAGTCTGCACGTGTGTTTGTCCTTATGCAAGCATAGGCACCCACGCCTCGGCGCGGCACCTTCGTTCAAACACGCCGTGCTTGTTGAAACCAGCTCGAACGGCGCGACCGAACCCTCTTCGCCGCGAGGCGTCTCGGGTTCTTGCCTGGTAGACCGCCCCGTGGACGGAATCGATGCATATCTTGATCGGCTGGCTTCGGCCGATTCGACACCCGGCGGAGGGAGCGCTGCGACGTTGGTCGGAGCGCTGGGTGCGGCGCTGTGCGGGATGGTCGCCCGGATCACGGCGGCGAGCGAACGCCATTCCGCCGTGCGCGGGGACGCGCAGGCGCTGGCGGAGGAGGCCGACGCGCTGCGCGCGCGGTTCGGCGCGGCGCGGCCGCTCGACGAAGCCGCTTACGGCCGGGTCGTCGAGGCCGGCGCGCTCCCGAAGCGCACCGACGCGGAGAAGCACGAGCGCACCGCGGCGCTGCAGCGCGCGCTGGCCGGCGCGGCCGAGGCACCGCTCGCCGTCTCGGGGATGTGCGCCGAAGGGATCGCGCTGGCCGAGCGCGCGAACGCGCTCGGCAACCCGCATCTCGGCAGCGACGTGGAGTGCGCGCTGCACTTCTTTCGCGCCGCGCTCGCCGCGAGCGTCGCGAACGTGCGCATCAACCACCGCTACATCAGGGACGAGCACACCGTGCGCGCGCAGGACGAGCGCTTGATCGCGATCGTCAACGCCGCGCACGAGACGCTCGACCCGCTGCTTCCGAAGCTGCCGTAAGGGGAATCCGAGAACGTGGCGTCCTTGAACGTGTTCGCTCGCGTCAAGCCGATCGACGAGCTGGTCGCGCAGAGCGGGCTCGACCCGCACGGCACCGCGCTGAAGAAGTCACTCGGCGTGTGGGGTCTGACGGCGCTCGGGATCGGCGCGATCATCGGAACCGGCATCTTCGTGCTGACCGGCAAGGCGGCGGCGACCAGCGCCGGGCCGGCGATCGTGCTCTCGTTCGTGCTGGCCGGGATCGTGAGCGCGCTGGCGGCGCTCTGCTACGCCGAGCTGGCTTCCAGCGTCCCGGTGGCGGGCAGCGCGTACACGTACGTCTACGCGACGCTCGGCGAGCTGATCGCGTGGATCGTCGGGTGGGGGTTGATTCTGGAGTACGCGCTCGGCGCCGCGACCGTGGCGATCGGATGGTCCGGATATTTCACCGACTTCCTGCGCGCGACGTTCGGCTTTCACATCGCGACGTCGCTGACGACCAATCCCTTCGACGGCGGAATGCTGAACTTGCCGGCGGCGCTGATCATCCTGATCATCACCGCGCTGCTGATTCGCGGCACGAGCGAGAGCGACACCGTGAACAAGACGATCGTGACCATCAAGCTCGCGATCGTGGTGTTCTTCATCATCGTCGGCGCGGGCCACGTGAACCCCGCGAACTGGCACCCGTTCGCCCCGTTCGGCTCCTGGGGGATCGTCAACGGCGCGGGCTTGGTGTTCTTCGCGTACATCGGGTTCGACGCGGTCTCGACCTCCGCCGAAGAGGTGCGCGATCCGGAACGCGATCTGCCGCGCGGGATCATCGGCAGCCTCGCGATCTGCACCGTGCTCTACATCCTGGTCTCGGGGATCCTCACCGGGCTGCTGAAGTTCGACCAGCTCAACGTCGCGTCACCGGTTTCGTATGCGCTGATTCAAATCGGGCTCGGCTGGGCCGGTGCGATCGTGGCGCTCGGCGCGATCGCCGGCCTCACCACCGTCTTGCTGGTGCTGCTGTACGGGCAGAGCCGCATCTTCTTCTCGATGTCGCGCGACGGGCTGCTCCCGGACGTTTTCGCGCGCATCCACCCGCGCTTCCGAACTCCGTATCTTTCCTCGGCGCTCATCGGTGTGGTCGTCGCGGCGGTCGCCGCGGTCGGCCGGCTCGACGACGTCGCGAACCTCGTCAACATCGGCACGCTCGCAGCGTTCGCGCTCGTCTCGATCGGCGTCATCATCCTGCGCCGGCGCGCGCCCGCGATGAAGCGCGCCTTCCGCGTGCCGTGGAGCCCGGTGATCCCGATCCTCTCCGCGGCCGGCGCGCTCTTCCTGATGTTCAAAGGGCTTCCGGTGAAGACGATCGTCGCGTTCTTCGTCTGGATGGCGATCGGTCTGCTCGTCTACTTCTTCTACTCGCGCTCCCGGAGCGAAATCGGCCGCGAAGAAGCGGCTTGATCAGGTCGTCGCGGGCGACGAAGGCGACCCGGCGGGCTGTCCGTCGTGCTCGCCTTTGATCGTCGGCGTCGCGAGCGTCCCTTCGGGCGGCGAGGTGTCGCGCCGGCCGAGGATGAGGTACGCCGCGGTGACGCCGCCGGCGAAGGCGAGCGCTTTGAAGAAGTTGCTGTCGAGCGACTCGTCGAGACCGAAGAGGTGGTCCACCGAGAAGTCGCCGTAGCCCGCCGACGCCAGCGCCATCGCGGCGGCCGCGTACAGGAACGGCACCTCGATCCCGCCCTTCGCGGCGTAGAAGCCGTTCGGGCGGTGCACCGTCTCGGCCGCGACGATCATGTTCGAGACGACCCCGGCCGGGCCGAGCGGACCACCCAGCCCGAGCGCGATCAGCAGCCCCGACACGATCTCGTTGTAGGACGCGGCGGCGGCGTAGGTCTCGCCCGGCCGCAGACCGAGGCTGTGCATGAACCCGGCTGCACCCTCGGGACCGGGCCCCTCGAACCAGCCGTACGCTTTTTGCGCGCCGTGCGAAGCGAGTGACAGCCCGAGCGCCAGCCGTGACGCGAGCAGACCGAGGTCGGAGATCATTCGGCCGCCGCCGGGTCGTCGGAAGCGTCGTCGATGACGGTGATCCGGCCGGCGCCGTGGATCGTCGCTTCGACCTTGGAGCCATCGGCCTGAACCGGGTCGGAGACGACGCGGTAATGGCTGTGTCCGTGGCCGTGCGCGTCGTCGGCGTGGAGCGTCCCCGCTAGGACTTGTCCGTCGTCCAGGGTGATGCGGACAGGCTTGCCGACATAGGGCCGGACTTCGTCATCGGTCATCGTGGTCGAGCTCCTTGAGCGTGAGAGTGGCTGCGAACGGGCAGAGCGCCACGTTCAATTCTCACGCTCCCTGGATGTACCCGCAGCACACCGCAGGCGATGCTCGGCGGCCGCCAGCCGCGCCGTCGGCCCCAGGTCGTAGGAAACTACGAAAAACGCCGCCGCCGAGCACCTCCGGGGTGTAGACGGGCCGCTGCTGTGTGGCAAGCGCGGCCCGCAGAGGCGATCGGCGGCGGGTTGGCCGCGCTCGCGTAGCGAGCGCGGACATCTGATGGCTGACACGATGCTGCCTTAATCGGGCGCGCGTTGTAAAGCGGACGGTCGTACTAGTATTTCGGCCCTCGGCGGTTGCTATAGGTACGCGAAGCGTAGGCGGCCCCACTATACTGCACCGAGACAGGTACGATCGTACCTGTTTTGCACCCGCATACGCTTTCGAAAGGCTGCATCGATCGTGATGGTATTAATTGCATTAGTTGTCGCTCTATATGGAGGTACATTTGCACCATCAGGCACTGGAAGCGCGGCGCCTATGGCGACCTCGGCGTCGACGACGTCATCCGACGCGACCGGGACGCCACCACCGCCGGCCGCAGACCCTACGGTTGACGACAGCACGTCGGGCGGACCGTCCAAATAACGCCCTAGTGCAGGAACGGAAAAGCCCGTAGCCTGCGCGAAGTGCGTGCGTGAAAGGGTGTTCAGGAGGTGCCCCTGTAGGGCACCTCCTGTCGGTTCCCGGGAGGTCGAGTCGGGGTCAGTACTTCGTAAGCGCGCGGAGCAGCGCGTTACCGTCAGCGATGCGATGCACGCGTGGTTCGCGGGTGCCTTCGAACGGTGCTTGGAACTTTGCGATGCGGTGCGCGCTCGCGACGCCGCCTCACGCCTCAATCTCATGCTGCTGCGCGCGCGGGCGTTGCTGCGCCTGGACTCGGCAGCCGAAGCGCTGCAGGTGCTGAGCGATGCGTGCGCCGTTCCGGCCGGCAGCGACGAATCGCTGACGTTGCGCATGCTCACCGGGGCCGCCCACGTGCGCGCCGGTGAGGTCGAGCGCGGCTTGCAGATTTTGACCGATGCACGCCGGGATGCCGACGGAGCGCACTCGACGATTCGCTCGGAGATCGTGCTGAATGTCGCGCTCGCGCACTATGCGCTGCGCAACCTCGACGCCGCCGAGAAGTCGCTGCGCCACGTCGACACGAAATCGGACATCGTCTATGCGCGCGCGCTGGAATACCGCGGCTGGATCGCATTGACCCGCGCCGACGCCGAGGCGGCGACGCGCCTCTTCGTGAACGCGCTCGAAACGCTCGACCGCTGCCGGCACTACGACCGCTTTCTCGAAGCCAACTGCATCCGCGCGCTCGCGCACCTCGCAGTCGACCGCCTGGACCGCTCCACGTGGTCGATCGTCGAAGAGCGCCGCGCGCGCGTCGACTGGTCGGTGAACGGCCTCGGGCAGCCGAACTTCTGGATCGCGTACTGCGCCGCGACGTACGCGCTCGACGTGCAAGGAAACGTGCTGCGCGCGGCGCGCGAGGCGCGCGCCGCCGAGCGCGGCGCGCCGACGGCGGCGGCCCGCGTGCAGGCGCTGTGCAAACGCGCGGCGGTCGCGCGGTACGCCGGCGAACCACTTTCCGCAACGGACCATGCCGAGGCGGCGGCCGAGCTGTTCGCAACGCTCAAGCCGCCCGACCTCTCCGGTGACGATGCGATCGTGCCGCTCGTCCTCGCCGAGCAGCTCGCGAACGCGTCGCTCGGCGACGCGGCCCGCGCCGCGCTTGACACGTTCAGCCGGTACGCCCGCAAGTCGTCGGTACTTAGCATGACGCATTCTCCGTACACGCAGGCGTTTCACCGGCTGGTCGAAGGCGCCGTCAGCGAAGCAGCCGGCGAGAAGCGGGCCGCGATCCGCCGCTACCGTGAAGCGTTCGAGCTGTACGCTACGCACGCCGACGTGCGGCGCGCGCTCGACGCCGCGCTGAGGTTGACGCGCCTGAGCGCCGACCGGCGGGCCGCGGAATACGCGCAGGCGCATGCGCGCAAGCTCGCGCCGCAGTCGTGGATGCGGAAAGAGCTCGAGAAGTCCAAGACTCCCGCGGTGAAGCTCACCGCGGTGCAGCGTGAGGTGCTGTTGCTGATTTGCCGCGGCAAGTCGAATCCGGAGATCGGGCGCTTGCGCAAGCGCTCGCTGCACACGATCCGCAACTTGGTCTCGCGGCTGTTCGAGATCTTCGAGGTTTCGAGCCGCGAGGAGCTGGCGGTCGAGTGCGTCCGGCGGGGACTGTATACTCCGAATTAGCGAACAGCGCGCTGCGGCCGCTCAGCCGGCCAGGTCGAGGAAAGGCCGCAGATCGGCTTCGTCGACATCCATCCCGACGCCGCGTACGTTCCAGCGCTCGTCGTGGAAGTCGGAGCCGGCAGTCATCACCAAGCCCAGGCGGCGGGCCTGTTCGCGGTAGTGCGCGACCTGCTGGGTCGAATGGGTCGGATAGAAGACTTCCAGCCCCGCCAACCCCTGCTCGGCCAGATCGTCGAGGATCGCTTCGTCCTTGAGCCGTCCCGGGTGGGCCAGCACCGCGACCCCGCCGCTGCGCCGCACCACCTCGACCGCCTGGAGCGGCGTGATGTGCAGCGAGGGCGCGTAGCCCGGCTTGCCGCGCGAGAGCAGCTCGGTGAAGCACGACTGCACGTCTCGCATCATCCCGTTGCGCACCAGCGCCTTGGCGACGTGGGGGCGCCCGAGCGCGTGACCGCCGCCCGACTCCGCCAGCACCTGCTCGACGGTGAGCGGGTAGCCGGCGCGGTTGAGCCCCGCGACCATCGTGTCGATTCGGCTGCGCCGGTGCGCGCGGTTTCGCTCGATCACCTCGGCGAGCGGCGAAGGTCCGCTGCCGACGCCGTAGCCGAGGACGTGCACGTCGCTCCCGTCCCAGGTCGTGTTGATCTCGATGCCCCGGATCACGCGGAGCCCCGGCGCGTCGAGGCCCTCGTACGCCCGCAGCGTGTCGTGGTCGGTGATCGAGCACCAGTGCACGCCGCGCGCGCGCATCTTTCCGACGAGCTCGGCCGGGCTCAGCGTCCCGTCGCTCTCGAAAGTGTGAGCGTGAAAGTCGACGGTCAAGTAGCGGTCTTCGGGGCGGCTGCGGCGCGGCGCTCCACCAGCAGACGGATCGCCGTGCGAACGTTGCCGTCGATCTCGACGTCGGTGAACTCGGGGACGCAGACCAAGTCGATCTCGCTGGCGGAGAGGTAGGAGCGCGCGATCGCGATGGCTTTGATCGCCTGGTTGGTCGCTCCCGCCCCGATCGCTTGCAGCTCCGCGGTGGGCTTTTCGCGCAGGACCCCGGCGAGCGCGCCGGCGACGGAGTTGGGGTTCGATTGAGCAGACACCTTGAGAACGCCCGACGCGGGCGTTCTCTGTGGCTCGATCATGCTAAGCCTCGAAGATTAATGCGTTTGATGTCGAGCGCACGTCCGGAAGCGACGTCCACCGTCGCAACTGCCGCGCAAAATTGTCGTGTACCCGTTTTCTGGACGGCGAAGCGCTCGGATACCGCGTTGGTGAAACGCTCCAGGACGGTGGCCGATTCCATCCCGATCACCCCGTCGGAGGGGCCGGTCATTCCGACGTCGGTCAGATACGCGGTGCCGCCGGCGAAGATTTGCTCGTCCGAGGTCTGCACGTGGGTGTGCGTCCCGTAGACGAACGAGACGGAGCCGTCGAAGAAGCGGCCGAGCGCCATCTTCTCCGAGGTCGCCTCGGCGTGCACGTCGACGACGATCACCTTCGTGCGCTCCCGCAGCTCGTCGACCAGCGCCCGCCCGACGCGAAACGGGTCGTCGACCGGCGGCATGAAGACGCGGCCCATCAGGTTGACGACGCCGACCGTCACGCCGTTCGCGACGAACGTCCCGGCGCCGCGGCCGGGGAGCGCGGGCGGATAGTTCGCCGGCCGCAGGATGCGGTCGGCCTCGTCGAGCGCGGCGCGGAAGTCGCGCTTGTCCCAGATGTGGTTGCCCGAGGTGATGAAGTCGACGCCGGACGCGAACATCTCCTCGGCGGTCTGCGTGGTGAGCCCGAAACCGCCGGCGGCGTTCTCGCCGTTGACGATCACCGCGTCGGCATGGTGCTGCTCGCGCGCGAGCTCGAGGTGCTTCTTGAGGACCTCGCGTCCCGGAGAGCCGACGACGTCGCCGACGACGAGGATGGTGAGGGTGTTCGGCGTTACGATCTGGCCCTGGCTTTCGCGCGTTTGCGAGCATGCACGAAGTACACGAGGACGCGCTGTTCTTCGCGGAAGCCGACCAGCCGCTGGCGCCGCGTCGGATCGCGCAGCGCGTCGAGCGCGACCTCGACCAGCTCGTCGCGCGCCGCCGGGTCGTCGTCCACCGGCGCGTTCTCGCCGTCCCGCACCAGCCGCTCTCCGAACGCTTCGGCGAACATCGCGACCAGCAGCTCAAGCTCCTCGCGCGAGAACGACTCGGCGTCGCGCGTCACGTTGACGAACGTCACCGCGGTGTCGCGCTCGGAGGCGACGCCGATCTTCTCCGGCGACTCGCCGCGCAGATCGAGGAAGGCGCGCACGTAGTCGCCGACGCGCTCGGCGAGCGCCTTGGTCTTGGCGCGGTCGAGCCGTTCGCGCACGGCGAAGGAAAGCGTGAGCGTCGCATCGCCCGGATTCGAGCGGATGCTGTGCAGCTCCGGAAATCGGACCAGCAGCGCGACGACCCGGTTGACGGTGTCGGCGGACTCGAAGGCGGACGGGGTGTGCATGGCTTTCCTGGGATGGCGGCGAGTGGGGGGACGATGCTTCGGACCGGGCCGGCGGAGGCCCCTCTCAGCCCCGGCCCGCGCCAACTGCGCCGTCGGCGGGCCGCGGCTAGCACCCCATAGACGTTCCCGCGGAGCCGCCCGGTGGCAGCCGGAGTCTGGCATTCCGCCGAGAGGGCCGCCCCCGCGGGTCCGGAACGATACCGCCAATGTCCCGCCGGCGCTCGGGGCTCGGCCTGTGGGCCGGGCTGACGTTCTCCTCTGCCGTCCTCGTCCACGGTGCCGTGCACGCCGCAGGCGAGCGCTCCTTCGTTTGGGACTCGCCGCAGCACGTCGTCATGTCGGTCGTCGCGCTCGGGCTGCTGGCCGCCGTCGCGGCCCCGCTCGGACTGGTCGGGACGCGCCGTGAGCGCCGCCGCCGTCTCGCTCTGGCGCGCGCCTCGCTCGGCCCGGTCACGCCCCGGCTGCTGCTCGGCGGCGCCGCCGCCCAGGCGGCGCTCGCGGTGCTGCTGTTCGCGCCCGAAGGCGCATTCCTCGAGCCCGACCGCGTCGTCCAAGCAGTCGTCTGCGGGCTCGTCGCGCTGCTCTGCTGCGCGTTTCTCTTCCGGGCGACTCGCGACCGGGTCGTGGCCCTGCTCACCGCGCTGGTCACGGGGCTCGAGGACGCGCTCCCGCGCGCGACGCTCCGCCGCCGCGTGCCGCGGCCGGCCCGCGCCACCGTCCCCTACCGGCTCTTCATCCCGAACCGTCCCCCGCCGCTGGCTGCCTGACGTCCGCCCCGCCGCGCCCTAGCGCGGCCCGAACACCGTCACAGTCAGCGAAGGGAATCATGTTTCGTCACCGTCTGGGCGGGGCGCTGCGCGCGCTCGCCTTTCTCATTACCGTGGTCCTCGCGAGCGGCTCGATCGCCCTCGCGCAGATCGGCGGCGCCGTCCTGTCGGGGACGGTCACCGCGAACGACCAGCCCGTCCCCGGCGCGGCCGTCACCGCGTCCGGTTCCAACCGCGTGCTGCACGCGATCACCGACGCGCGCGGCAGCTTCACGATCCCCGCGGTTCCGATCGGGACCTACGATCTGAACGTCGTGGCCGCGCAAGGCCAAGCGGCGCTGCGGGTCGACCTCACCAGCTCCGGCGCGCACGTCACCGTCGCGCTCTCGCAGCTCAAAGAGATCGGCCGCACCGCGGTGACCGCGCGACCGCCCGTGCGCGGCTCGGGGACCGACCTGAGCCTCAACGCCGAAGCGCTCGCGCGCTCGCCGGCGGGCGGCAGTTTGCCGAACCTGCTGATCCAGCTGCCCGGCGCCGCGCGCGGCGCAAACGGGGTCGTCCACATCAACGGCGACCACGGCGACATCAACTACATCGTCGACGGCGTGCAGATCCCGCAGGAGCTGAACCGCGTCGTCGGCAGCGAGTTCGACCCGAACGACATCGCCTTCGTCGAAGCACTGCAAGGCGCGTACCCGGCGCAGTACGGCGAGCGGTTCGCCTCGGTGATCAACATCAACACGCGCAACGGCGCCGGCGCTCCGGGGCCGATCGGCGACGTCACGTTCGGCTCGTACGCGCACGTCGACTCGACGCTGGGCTATCACACCAACGTCGGGCCCGGCTCGCTGGTCGTCGCCTTCCGCAACGAGCGCGGCAACCGCGGGCTCGATCCGCCGAACTTCGACTCGCCGCACAACGCGTTCAGCAACTCGAACCAGTTCCTACGCTACACGCTGCCGACCGGGCCGAACTATCTGAACCTTACCGTCAGCCGCTCCTACCAGACCTACCAAATCCCGAACGACGTCGCGAGCGGGCAACCGGCCTCGACCGACGACGTCGAAACGCAAGAGGATCTGTTCAGCGCGCTGCAGTTCCGCCATCCGATCGGCGACCACGGCTCGCTCTCGTTCGGGCCTTCGTTCAAGCGCTCGCGGATCCGCGACTTCGGCGATCCGAACAACGACTTCGTCTTCGGTGAAGCCGGCAATCCCGGCGCCCCGACCGACTGCGCGAACGCGGTGAGCTCGGCCGGTCCGGTGGTGAACGGCGTGGTGACGAACCCGCAGCCGAACCCGAGCGTGAACTACGGGAACACAACCTGCGGCTTCTCGCTGAACGGCGACCGCACTGCAATTGACGTCGGCGGCAACCTCGACTACGTCAACCGCAGCGCGAAGCACGAGCTCGCCTTCGGCGGGCTCTACGACGCGACGCACGTCGCGAAAAACTACGCGGTCACGCTGCAGCCGGGGAACTTTCTCGCGCCGATCTTCACCCCGGCGACGCCGGGCGCGCCGTACACCGTGGTCGACAGCTCGCCGAACGTCGGCCACCTCGCCGCGGTCTACTTTCAAGACGCGTGGAAGATGGGAACGAACTGGCAGCTCGACTATGGCGTGCGCGGCGACTCGTTCACGGTCGGCTCGGCGCAGTTCGCGACCGGGTTCGGCCAGCTCAGCCCGCGGGTGAAGCTGACGCGGTTCTTCGGCACGCGCGACAGCGTGTACGCGTACTACGGAAGGTTCTTCACCCCGTTCTCGCTCGAGAACGTCTCGCCGCTCGCCGCGTACACGCTCAACCTTCCGCTGCAGGCCAACGTCGCGCAGTTCGACCTGCGGCCGCAGCGCGACTCGGTCTACGAGATCGGCGGCCACTTCGCGCTCGGGCGCGGCGATCTCGGCGTGCGAATCATGCAGAAGAACGCGACCGACTTGATCGACGACACGCAGGTCGGCACGACGAACCTGCACCAGGACATCAACTTCGCGCAAGGCCGCATCGCGACGCAGACGGCGTACTACCAGCTCGGCTTGCCGCGCGCCGGCCGCTTCTACGCGGCGATCACGCACACGTACTCGGTCAACAAGGGCTGCGAGACACAGCTGCTCGCGCCGTGCTTCGGCGTCGCGACCGACTGGACGCCGGCCGATCACGACCAGCGGATCGACGTCACGTCCGGGCTGATCGCCAACGACCGCCACGGCGGCTGGTTCTCGCTCGACGGCGAGTACGGCAGCGGTCTTTCCTCGGCGTTGAACCCGAACGGCGGGATCAGCTGCGGCGGAGACAGCTTCTCGCAGGGCGGACCTTGCAAACGCACCCCGCATCTCACCTTCGACGCCGAGAAAGGGATCGCGCTGCACGGTGGGATGGCGCTGACGCTGCGCGTGCACAACCTCTTCAACGACCGCTACTTCGTGACGTTCGCGAACGCGCAAGGAAACCACTACGCGCCGCCGCGGACGTTCGACGTCGGGCTCCGCTTCAACACCAAGTAGAAGTCAGGAGGCCGGGCTCGCGCCCGGCCTCTTCGTCGTTCGCTACGCGGCTTCGCGGGGCCGAACGGGCAGCGTTGCGCGAATCACCGTCCCGCCGCCGCGCGCCGAATCCACCTCGATCTCGCGCGCGAGCATCTCGACGATCCCGAGCCCGCGGCCGGACTCGGCGTACGGTTCGCGCCGGGGCGTCCAGGGATAGCACCGCAGACCGGGCCCGTGGTCGCGGACGACGAGCACGGGCGGCTCGCTGTCGCACAGCTCGAGCCGAACGCGGACGTCGCCGGGAGCGTGCCGCACCGTGTTCGCGACGAGCTCGCCGTAGATCAGCTCGGCGGCGTCAATTCCGTCCGACGGCTCGGCGAGCGCGGCCAAGCAATTGCGGAATGCACCGCGCTCGCGCAGCACGCGCGCCGCTTCTCCTTCCGCTTCCCAGATGACCGCCATACGCTCCCCTCCTTCGGGCCCTCCGCGTACCAAATCGTACCGAGCCGGAGCGGGATTGTCAGTCCCGGGATCAGGGGGTATCTTCGGTCATGCCCCTCGTTCGAGCAGGCGCGGTCCGACGAGCGCCTCCTCGAAGGCCTCGCCGCCGACCGGTCCACCGAAGCGAAATCCTTGCAGCTCGTCGCAGCCGAGCGAGGCGACGAACTCGATCTGGGCGTCGGTCTCCAAGCCTTCGGCGGTCACGTGCAACCCGAGCGTTTTCGCGACAGCAACGATCGAGCCGACGATCGCTTGATCGTACGCGTCCTCTGCAACGTCGCGGATGAACGCGCGGTCGATCTTGAGCGCGGTGACGGGCAGCCGTTTCAAGTATGCGAGCGAGCTGTAGCCGACGCCGAAATCGTCGACGGCGATCTGCACGCCGAGCAAGCAGATTCGCCGCAGCACCGGCAGCACGGTGTCGTCGAGCAGCACGCGCTCGGTCACCTCGATCGAAAGCGCGTCGGGCGGAAGCCCGTGCTCGGCGAGCACCGCGGCGATCACGTCGGGAAGATCCGCTTCGCGCAGATCGCGCGGCGAGAGGTTCACCGCGACGCGGAACTCGGGGCGGAACGCGCGGATGCGGGCCGCGGTGACGCACGCTTCGCGCAGCACCCAGCGGTCCAGCGCGACGATCGCGCCGCTCTCTTCGGCGATCGGGATGAACGTCGCCGGCGCGACGACGCCGCGCGAGCGGTGGTGCCAGCGCACCAGCGCTTCGCAGCCGACGACGCGCCTCGTCGCCACGTCGATCACCGGCTGGTACAGCAGCCGCAGCTCGTCGCGGTAGATCGCGTGGCGCAGATCGTTCTCGAGCGCGAGCCGCTCGGCCGCGACCGCTTCCATCGAGCCGTCGTACAGCACGAAGCGGCTGCCGCCCAGCGCTTTCGCGCGGTACATCGCTGCGTCGGCGTGCGCGAGCAGCGCTTCGGCCGTCTCCGCGTGATCGGGGAAGATCGCCGCGCCGACGCTGGCGTTGACGAACAGCTCGCGCCCGCCGGCCCCGATCGGAACCGCGAGCGCGCGCACCAGCCGTTGGGCGACGCTCTCGACCTCGCCCTCGTGCACGACGCGCGGCAGCAGGACGATGAACTCGTCGCCGCCGGGTCGCGCGATCACGTCGCCGGCGCGCAACGTTTCCTGCAGCCGGACCGCAACCTCGCGCAGCACGTCGTCCCCGGCGCCGTGGCCGAGCGTGTCGTTGATCGTGTTGAAGCGGTCGAGGTCGACGAACAGCAGCGCGAAGCGGCGCTGGTCGCGCCACGCGTCGGCGATCGTCTCTTCGATGCGCTGGTCGAGCGAAGCGCGGTTCGGCAAGCCGGTGAGGCGGTCGCGGTGCGCGTGCTCGAAGAGCTGCTGCTGCGCGCGCTTCAGCTCGGTGACGTCGACCGAGACGCCGACCGCGCCGGCGATCTCTCCGCGCGCGTCGCGCAGCGGCTCGACGTGATGGCGCAGCCAGTGCGCCCCGCGCGCCGTCTCGACCCGCACCGGCGCACCGGCGACGACGCCGGTCAAGACGTGCTCGGCGATCAGCGCGCCGCTGGGATGTCCGAGGAGCTGATCGGCGCGCAGCCCGAGCCCGCTCAGCGCCCCGCCGGCGAGCGAGGTGAAGCGCGCGTCGCGGTCGGTCGTCCACAGGACGGCGTCGACGTTCTCGGCGAGCAGCCGCACGCGCTGCTCGTGCTCGCGGACGCGCGACTCGCTGCGCGCGCGTTCGGTCACGTCGCGCAGCGTGACGATGAGCTCGGAGCCCGCCGGCTTCACCCGCACCTCGAGGGTTCCGCCCGCCTCGAGCGCGCAGGTTCGCGCGAACGGGCTGGCGGTGCGGCGCGCGCACTGCAAGTCGGGCAACATCTCGGAACCGAGCTGACCGACGATCTCCGCGAGCGGCTTGCCGGCGAGCGAGCCGGGGACGGCACCGAGCAGCCGGTGCGCGCGGCGGTTGGCGCGGACGATCACGTTGCGCTCGTCGACGACGTAGACGCCGTCGCGAACGGCTTCGAGCAGATGGCGGTCGCGCGCGAGCGCTTCCGCGCACGCGCGGCGCAGTTTTGCGCCGGTGCTGCGCAGCAGCAGGACGTAGCCGGTAAGGGCGAGCAGCGCGACGAGCGCGAGCGCCGTAACGATGACGATCACGGCGCTCCGCAGCCAGGTGAGTTCATCCGTGAACCGCTTCCGAAGACGAGCCAGCGGCGGCCGCACACCCGGACGCCGTACTCAAGAGATCGGACGCTCAGGGCGGAATTGTAAGGATTCTGTCTGTTAAGGTTGCGTTAACTGCCGGCCTGGCCGAGGAGCGTGAGCGTCCCCATCCAGAGCCCGAGCCCGACGCAGACCACCGCCACGCCGACCGCCACCACGTTCCCGAGCAGCGAGTTCACGCGGTCGCCCAGGATCTTCTTGTCGTTGGCCATCACGAGCAGAAAGCCGAGCACGATCGGGAGCACGAACGCGTTGAACGCTTCGACCCACACCGTGATGCGAATCAGCGGCAGGTGCGGGATCAGCACGATCCCCGCCGAGACGATGACCATCGCCGCGTACATCCCGTAGAACCGCTTCGCGTCGTAGCAGGCGACGTTCAGCGAGCAGCGCCACGCGAACGCTTCGCCGAACGCCCACGCGGTCGCGAGCGAGACGACGAGCGCGCCGATCAGCGCAGCGCCGAGCAACCCCGCGCCGAACGCGATACCGGCCCACTTCGAGCCGGTCAGCGGAACGAGCGCGAGCGCGGCGTGCGCGGCGTCCGAGACGCTTTCGTGGCGCACGAACAGCGTCGCCGCGCAGGTGACGATGATCGCGATCATGATCACCTGCGTGAGCACCGCGCCAAGCGCGGTGTCGATGCGCGCGAAGCGCAAATCCTTCGGCCGCAAGCCTTTGTCGACGGTCGCCGACTGCTGGTAGAAGATCATCCACGGCATGATCACCGCGCCGATGTTGCCGGCGATCAGCAGCAGGTAGTCGCGGTTCTGCAGCGGCTGGCTCCCCAGCAATCCTTCGCGCACGACCGTCATCGGGTTCGGATGCGCCGCGAACGCCGCCGGAATGAACAACAGCTCGAGCAGACACAGCGAGAGTGCGAAGACCTCGGCGCGCTTGTAGCGCCCGCTGAACGCGATCGCGATCAGCGCCACCGCGGAGATTGCCACCATCGGCACGACCGGCACCCCGAACACCAGCGCGGCGCCGGCGATGCCGATGAACTCCGTGACCAGCGCGGCGAGGTTCGTCAGCAGCATCGTTCCGAGCGAGACCCACGTCCACGCCAGCCCGTAGTGCTCGCGAATGAGCTGTGCGTGGCCTTTGCCGGTGACGGTCCCGAGCCGCACCGTCATCTCTTGGATGACGAACAGCGGAACCATCAGCAGCACCTGCAGCAGGACGAGCTTCATCCCGAACTGCGCGCCCGAGGTCGCCGCCGTCGCGACGCTTCCGGCCTCCGTGTCGGCGAAGGCGACGATCAGCCCCGGCCCCATGACGGCCAGGTACTTCCACAGCGCGTTCCG